>JBNMLT010000032.1:0-9022 GCA_050874965.1 Alphaproteobacteria bacterium | reverse complement strand
GTATATGAAAAAATATTTGCCGCTGCATAAAATGAGTAAAGATGAAATAGCAGCAATCGGCAGTTTTTTATTTAATTGCGGACCAGGAGTTTTGTGTGATAAGTCAAAAGCACCTTCCGAGTTTTCAAAAAATTTAACTAAATTTATTGAAACGAGAGATGAAACCGCAAAATCTTTTGTTCGTACATTTATGCTGGCGCATAATAAAGCAAAAGGACGAACTTTGATTCCGTTGGCTAAACGTCGCGATTTGGAAACCAGAATTCTTTTTGGCGATATTGTGCTGGATAATCAAGGTGAATTAAAACTTGAAAATTCGGTAAATTTTAGTGAGGTTCCGTTAGGTGGAATTTATAGCACGGGTCAACAATCTTTGCCAACGGACTCTTTGGAATTGAAAAGAAGATTGGACACAATGCCTGGAAGAAGTTTAAATGATTCCATTAATCATGAATTAAACAAGCTGAACACAGTACGTCGTAACGGACGAACCCGATAAAGAAAGGTTACATGGTTTAATGCGATATAAAATGGATTTAAGCGAGTTTTCGTTTAATAAAATAAAAGCAGGGCGCAAAGTGGATATGCGTTTGTTTGACAAAAAGCGCCAAAGTTTGAAAATAGGCGACATTATCGAATATGAAAATATAAACAACCCTCGTGAACATATGGAATGTTTGGTGCTGGGGACAGCTATTTTTGATAATTTTAGCAATATGGTCGATTGTTTAACTCCACAGATGTTGGGCTACTTCAATAAAGATGAAGTTATACTAAGACTTAATCGCGCGTATCCGTTGGATATGCAAAAAAATTTCAATGTAATGGCTATTTTTATCAAAAATGTGACGCCATCGTTAGAATTAACCCGTCTTCCAAATTATGAACGTTAGACAACGAATTTTATTCAATATTTATAATATATTAACAACATTTTGTTATGTTTTTCTCAAAAATTTAAATAGGCGTATAGTTTGTCAAAAAATATATTGCAAAAATGGACAAAATAGGCTAAACTCTATTTAATATAAGGGAGAAAAACGATGGCAAAATATCAATATTATACAGAAATCAAAAATAATGCTGAATTTATAGAGTTTGTTAAAAACGAATTTGACCGTGACGTGTCAGAAATTCGTGATTATGAGTTGGCGGCAATGTTCTATAAATTTAAAAGTCATGTAAACGATATAGATGAAAATGATGAAAAATTTTTATCCGAAATTGAGAAAATGTCATCAATTGAAGAGCTGGATAATTTGACTGAAGCTCATTTCCCTAATAAAAAATATTCGGAACTTTCTCCCGAAGATAAAGCTTTTATTGCCGTTGAAAAATATGAAGCCAAAGATCAAAACGTATCGTTGGAAGATATAAAATCTTATTTGCGCGCTCAATCGCAAAGTTTTGAAACGGAAAATTCTGAAAATGAGGCTGCTTTTTCTTCTAAAGAAGATGTGTATGACGCTTTTCATGAATTAGCGGATAAACATCAGTATAAACCAGAACAAGAAGACTTTAATACGTTTATGGCTCAGAAAAAAGCTTTTTTGGCAGACAAAACTCCCGAAGATAAAGCTGAAGTTGAAAATCAGTTAAATAGATTTTTAAATAATCAAGACCAAGAAAAAATGTTTTTTGGAAATGAACTTTATACAGTGGATGATGATTTTCGAAAAATGTATGAGCAGGCCGAAAAAACAGAAGAAGTGATTGCGCCCACTTCTGAAAAAATAGTGGAAACTCCTGAAGAGCCAAAAGTTGTGCCTGTTGCTGAAATAAATGAACCGCAACCAAATGAGGAAGAAAAAGTTCTTCCGCCAGAACCTCCTGTCGTGGAAAAAACAGAAGAGTTTCGTTTGCGCAGTCTAACTTCTGATGATAACGAATTTTTATTGGATAAAATGCGCTTGGCGGCTTTGTATGACATGCAAAAAGTTTCTGATGAAGAAATCACCGATTTAACGCCGGAAAAAGCAATTGAAGTTTTGAATGATAAATTGCCTAAACTTTCAAATAAAGAGTTAGCGGAATATGAAAATGTTTTAGCGGATAAAATGCTTTCAAATGCAGAAGTTTTAAATTTGATGCCACCATCTATGCTGGCAAAAAAATACGTGGCATTAGACGAGCAATCTTCTAAAGAAAAAGATGAAAATAAGAAAAATGAAATAGAGGCTAAAAAGCTTTTGATTAACAACCGCATGGAAGAATTGACTGAAATGCTTGTTAAAGAAGGCAAAACAAATGATGACTTGTATTTTGCGGATGTCACAAACATTGCCGATGTGCATAACGGCTATATGCAAATGTTTGATGCCATGGATAAAGATTGGCGAAACACGGAAAACGCAACGCCAAAAGCTCAAAAAATGCGGCAAGGCGCTTCAATGCTGGATGTTGAGTTTGGCAAATATCAGGAACAGTGGAATCTGCAAAATATTCAGGAAGAAGATGCTCAAAAATTGCAAGACCGTTTCGCTGATTTAAATAAAAAGCTTGAAGGGGTTGAATTAGATCCGGCAACGGCAAAACTTGTCAGCAATTTTAAATTTTTGGATGCCGAAGGAAATGTTGAACCGCAATTTGTGAATGAAAGCGGTGAACTAAGCGATGTTTACACAGATGGCGCTAAAGTAGTTGAGGGAAGCAAACTGGCCACGTCCATCCGTTTGGCAAAACAAAATATTTTGCTGGAAAATTTAGGCGCAGAAACAGAATTGACGCCAGAATTGTTACAATCTCAGTTGGCAGAAAAATTGCCGGAAACGCTGTATGCTTTGCATGTAACAAATGAAGTCCAAAAAGGTGCTTTGGAAAATCCAAAACAGTTTACAGATAAAAAGTATCTCGATGAATTTATGCAAAATTTATCTAATCCTGATAAACCAATGGCCGTTAGCAACGTTGCGTTTGCAGCGGGCGTGGATAATGCGGTGAATGCAACAGCAGGATATGCCGAAGCATTGGCGCAAAAAATTGGTCGAGATAAATCTGTTGTTTCTTCTGTGTTTGAGCCGATAAAAGATGTTGATAAAAGGACAGAAGACCGTTTTGAAAACAAAACTAGCAAAAAAGCTGCTCGTGTCGAAATGCTGAAAGAACAGTTAAAGGCGCTGTTTCCGCGTTTGTTGTTTCAGGAGCTATCACAACTTTGGGAACAATGGCGGCAGCAGACGCAAGTTTGACAGCCAGTACAATGGGCTTAAACAAGGTGGCTGGTATGGCAATCGGTTCGGCTTTGGCAGTTGGCATGACAATCAAGCAAATTCACAGTTGGCGCAAACAGCAAAAGAAAGAGGGAAAACCGGCAGGGTTAAAAGCTTTTCTTAAAAATCGCAAAATGGTTATGACTGTGGCAACCACGGCAATGGGCGCGGCAGCGTTGGGATTTGCAGCAACAGGAAATCCTGGTATGGCTTCTGCTTTAGGCATAGGCGCATTAGCTGTTGGAACAACAAATGGCGTCATTTCAAATTATGGTGATTCTCGTAAAGCTGGATTAGGAAAATTTGAATCTGCTAGTTGGGCCGCAGTTCAAGCTTTGGCAAATGTTGCTGGTGCTATGGGTGGACGTGTGACGGCAAATATGGCCATTGATGCCTACAATCATGCTCACCCGAACAATGAGCTGTTCCAGCACAAAGAAGTTGTTGGGCAAAAAGAAGTGCAAGATCGTGTTGAAACCCAATATAAGGAGGGTGTTACGGAACGCGCGCATCAAACTGTCAGCAAATGGTATGCTGGACATGAAGATTTGCTACAACAACGCGTTGATGAAGTTAACGCATATAATCAGGCTCATGGCACAAACATTGATCCTTATCGCTATTTAATGGCGGCTCATGATGCCGGAGCTCAGGCGCCGGATAATATGATGTTGCATAATCAAGGTGCGCCAAACGTGGCCTCACACGGTAATCACATGGTGTTAGGCGCCGGTTGGAGCCAAGAAACCGGAATTTCTCAGCAAGAGGTAAGCAATTTGGCTCAATCCATAACCTCGGATGGTCATATCAATTTATCACCTGAGTCGATTAGTGCTTTCCAGCAAATAGATAGCCACATAAACGTTTATAATCAAGTTGGTCATGTCGCGGGGGCGCCATACCAGAATGATGGTGTTTTGCAGTCGAATGCTTCGCAAAATGATGCCGGACGTTTGGTGCAAGATGTAAAAGGTGATCGTTACACAACATATGCTGATGGTGACAGTGCTTACGAACAAAAAATTATAACCCATAAAGAAGACGTTATAGGTTTGGTTAAAAATGAAAATCAAAATGCCGGTGTTGGTATGTTTGGCGTTATGGGTAATTATTTAGGTGTTAAAAAATTAAAAGAACGTGCCGGAGCTTTATTGGATCGTATTTTGAAAAGAGAAAAACAACCTGTTCAAGATGTTCAGCCGGAAGATAAAAAGCCTACTCCGCCAAATAAAGCCAAAGAGGAAGATAAAAATCCATTGGTCGTTGATGTGGAACCAAATCATTCTCAAACAGAAGAAGCACTTGAGGTCGGCGGTGAAACGCAATCTTCGTCAAATAATGAAAAAATAGATTCATTGCGTCGTCGTTTGGAAAATCAACATTCTGAAACCGAGAATAAACCAGCGGAAGCAACTTCTATGCATAAGGATAGAACGATAAATGCACCAGTAATGCCACAAAAAGGTCAGGAACGGTAATTTGTTGAAAAATCAGGAAATAAATAGTTTTCAGATTAATCACATGAAGTTGCTCCCAGGCGTGTATGTGTCGAAAATTGACTACATAGGCGGTGAGGCGTTGACAATGTTTGATTTGCGTTTAACGCGCCCAAACTTTGAGCCGGTAATGAATACAGCGGAAATCCAGACAATTGAGCATTTAGGTCGTTTTTTTCTAAAAAATGATAAAGAGTGGAGCGCAAAGACTGTTTATTTTGGTCCAATGGGATGCCGAACCGGATTCTATATGATATTGAAAGGTGAGTATTCTTCTGAGCAAATTGTACCGCTTGTTGAAAAAATGTTTGAGTTTATTGTGAATTTTGAAGGAGATATTCCCGGAGCTCAAGCTAAAAGTTGCGGTAATTATCTTGATATGAATTTAGGAATGGCTCATTATTGGTCTTATCGATATTTACAAATATTGCATGATATTTGTGTGGAAAATTTATATTATCCGATAAGCTGATATCAAAGAACAAAAAATTTTAATAAAGTATTTACAATCTCATCGTATGCTAAAAAACAAGGAGGCGACGATGAAAATATTGGCATTTGATATAGGTGGCTCCAAAATTTCTGTAGCGGTGATATCGGAACATGGTGAATTATTAAGTTCGATAGATTCAATTTCAACACCGCAAACAGCCGAAGAAATAAAAATTTTTTTATCTGAAAAAATAAAATTAACCGAATGTCAAGGGGTGGCCGTGGCAACGGCTGGAGTTGTTAATCAAGAAAAATTGATAGCTAAGCCGCATAATTTGCCTTTAGGGTATGAAAATATAGATTTTCATCTTTTAACAAATAAACCAGTCTTAGTGGAAAATGATGCTAATTCGGCACTTTGGGCGGAATATAAAACAGGTGTTTTAAAAGGAACCAAGCACGCTGTTATGTTAACACTTGGTACCGGTGTCGGTTGTGGTATTATTTGCAACGGAGAAATTCTGCGCGGAAAAGTCGGCGCGGCTGGCGAAGTCCCATTTCTTGTTTCTGGAAGAGACTTAGCGGACATAGCTCAGAAAAATGGTTTGAAAGAAAAAGATTGTTTTAGGTTGTGTAAACTGAAAAAAATGCATAATATACCCGCGGAAAAAACTTTTAAAGAATGGCAGGGGCGTTTGATAAATTGTGTGGCATTGTTGAACAGTATTTTAGATACGGAAATTGTGGCCTTATCCGGTAGTTTGGCCGAAATTATAGATTATTCTGAAGTTGAAAATTTAATCAATGCACAAGGTTATCACAATCCTCTCATGCTGAAAAAAGCTAAAACAGGTTTAAATGCAGGATTAATTGGCGCCGCGTTGTTGCTGGAGAAAAAAATTTATGGCTAAATGGAAAATTATAGGAATTATGACCGGAAATTCCATGGACGCCATAGATATGGTTTTAACCGAATTTGATGGGGAAAGTTTTCGAGATATTTGCGGTTTTAGCAAAATGTACACACCGGAGGAACGTGATAAAATAAATGCTTTGCGAAAACGTGTCGTTTTACAAAAACTCAACGCTGAAAAATTACAAAAAGATGCTGAGTTTTTAGCGGTGCATGAACAATACATTATAGGAATCGCTCGAGCTGTTAATGAATTTTGTATTCAAAACAATATAGAAAAACATCGTGTGAATGCCATCGGTTTTCATGGTAAAACGCTTGATCACAATCCACCGTCTTTAGCTTCAAAAAATGGATATCCTCCCTTTACAACGCAAATGGGGTCAGCTCAATTGTTGGCGAATTTAACGGGGATTCCTGTAATAAATGACTTTCGATCAGCTTTGATTATGAATGGTTTTGAAGGCGCTCCTTTGGCCGCGCCCCATAATGCCCTTGTTGCTCAAAAAGAAGGGGATGGCTGCTATATTAACGCTGGCAACACGTCTAACGTGGCCTGGGTTGTTAAGGGCAAAGCGTTACAGAGTTGGGACGCGGGACCGTTCAATGAATATACGGATGCTTTTGTAAGACGTTATAAAAATGTAGCCATGGATAAAGATGGAAACTGGGGAAAAAAAGGCAAAGTATTGCCTGAATTATGGTTGGAAATTTTTGAACTTTGTCGAGATTTTTATGAATTATCCCCACCAAAGTCAGGTGATCCGGCTTTTTATAAAACGGAACAATTGTTTGAAGAAATCGAAAAGGAATACGGTAATCCATCACAAAATGAAACTGTTTTTTGCGATATTTTGCACACATTGGAATTTTTTGCCGGATATGCGGTGGCTTATGCTGTGGCGACCACACCTTTGGAATATTCAATAATCTCTCGTTTTGTTTTATTTGGCGGTGGTTGGTTGAATCCGGTGGTGCGGCAAAGTTTTGATGATTTTGTTTTGCAAAAGTGTCAGCCATTGCCCCAACACCAAGAAATTTTTCAAAAGTTTTATAGTCGTCTGGAAAATGCGCCGGAAATAACTTATTCATCTTTGGGAAAATATATGGAAGCGCGTTTATTTGCTGATTTGGCACGTTGTTATTTAGAAAATAAAGTGTGGGCTTTACCGGAACTTATAATGAGTAAAAAACACATTGTTTTAGGAAATATACGCTTTCCGCAAGCGGCTCCGGTGAACGATTTTTTAAGCAAAGCCACTTATGGCTGGCAGAATTAAAATGAGGAGATAAAAATGAAAAAAATAATAATGTTAACAGCTCTATTTTTGTATGTCGGGACAGCTTCCGCTCAAATGTCGGATACTCTTGGCAGTTTGATGATTGACGGAGAACTGTCAACAGAAGGGTATCAATCTATCGCTAAAGGCCAAAATGCCATGCAACGAGTGCGTTTTCAACAAGACTTGACAAGATTGGTTGCTGAAATACAAACAACATATTTTGGTAATTATGCGCAATTAAGCAAAGAAGGGGTGATATTTGATGGTTTTAAAGGTGTGACATGGGATGTGGCGCCTTCAAACGATGGTGGTTTTTATGTGGAATTAAACAATATGGATTATGCCACTTGTTTTACTAGTAAAGGAAACGGTATCGGCGCGCGTCGGGTAGAACTTAATAATGGCGGTGATTGTCAATCTGGAGCGACAAATCAGATTAAACTATTTTTTTAGCAAAATCCAAAAGTTCGCATCGTGTTAGATTGAAATTGCTGTCTATCCATTGTTGCTCTAAGAGGTTGAGTATTTTCCCTATTTTTTCTCCGGAGGCAATTTGACTTTCAATTAAATCTCTGCCGCGTAGTGGAAAGATTGGAACGATGGCATTTTCAATTTCCATAAGAACATTACTGGCTTTTGTGCTATCAATATGATAAATGGCTGCTGTGATAAGAACTTTATCCAAACAAAAAGATTTGCCGTAACGATAAATAAAACGCCGCCGCTGAACAGGGGTGGAAATATTGTCTGGAGTTAAATTTATTTTTGCCCAATTGATAAAAGTTTCTTTTTGTCTTTTTGAAAACCTCAATAGATTGGCTATATTTTCCGCTTCAGACGGATTCGGTTGATATAAAACAAAAAGTCGTCTTAAAAAATTGCCTTCATATTTCATATCATCCACTAATTCGGTCAGATTTTGCAACGCATCCAAATGAATAGATTCACAAGGTAAAAAATAGCCGAGAATATTGTTGTTAAAAATGATTTCCATAGTCTTGGCGGCTTGAGAGGTGATTAAAAGTTTGAAAAGTTCGTCACGGACTCGCTCAATAGAAAGTGTGCGCAAGCCATCTTTGTGTTTGACACAAGCTTTTAATGCCTCTGGATCAATGGATGTTTTGCTAAAGACGGAATAAAAGCGAAAAAAACGCATAATGCGCAGATAATCTTCTTTGATGCGTTCTTCCGGATTACCAATAAAACGGACAATACCGTTTTCCAAATCAGTGATGCCATTGTAATAATCAAACACATTTCCATTTATATCCGCATAAACGGCGTTAATAGTTAAATCCCGTCGGGAGGCATCCACGCTCCAATCGTCAGTAAATTCTACTTCCGCATGCCTGCCGTCTGTTTTAATATCTCGGCGTAAAGATGTAACTTCTAATATTTGATTATCAATAATAACACCGACTGTGCCAAATTTCAACCCAATGGGAATGGTTTTTATGCCATAATCCTGACAAGCCTCTACTAATTCATCTGGGGACAAATCCGAAGCCAAGTCCAAATCAAAATTATTTTTTCGTCCGGCCAAAGTATCACGTACGGCGCCTCCGACAAAGCGTAGAGTTCCACCATGAGATTCAACCGCATCAAAAAGTTTATAAATACGTTTGGATGTCAAAATCTTTGACATATCTAAAAAATTTGGCTTCATCATAACAAAAAATTCCTTTTGTG
>JBNMLT010000031.1:0-9074 GCA_050874965.1 Alphaproteobacteria bacterium | reverse complement strand
GATTTTAAGTCGCTTATGCTCAAAAGCGACTATTCAATTTAGTAAAAGGGTTTTCGACGCCCTAGCAAGCTACAACCTGCTTAATTTTAATTTAATTAAGCAATCATCTTTTGTAAAGAAAAAAATAAAGTCTTATTTATAAGAAATTGCTGTGCGGTAATGACTGCGCGTAATAGCCATCGCCAATGCATCGGATGAGTCATTATTTTTTGGCTTACATCCTGGCAATAAAATTTTAACCATCGTTTCAACCTGATTTTTATCGGCATGACCAACACCAACCAGTGCCTTTTTAACTTTTGTCGGATCAAACTCAAAAAGTGGCAAATGATAATGTCCAGCGGCCAAAATAACCACTCCCCTTGCCATACTCAATTTTAACGATGTTTCCGGATTAGAATTTAGAAATGTTTTTTCGATGGCGGCTTCCACGGGTTTATAGGCTTCAATCACTTCGCTCAGCGTATTAAAAATAACATCCAAACGTTTTTCTATCGGCATTTTTGGAGTTGTTGGAATAAAACCGTCCGCAATATATTGCAGACGGTTTGCATTCACTTCAATAACTCCCCATCCCGTAGAAGACAGGCTTGGATCCAAACCCAAGATACGCATTAATCTTCGCCGGCAAGTTGCGCCATCACATCTTCGGCTATTTCAGCATTGTGATAAACATGTTGAACATCTTCATCATCTTCCAACGCATCAATAAATTCCAAGAACTTACGCGCGCCATCAACATCATTGATATCAACTTTAACAGTTGGTTTCCAATCCAAACGAGAAGCCGATGGTGTGCCGTACTTTGCTTCCAGCGCACTGGTTACATTCGACAAATCGTCAGGCAAAGTTTCTATTTCATGATAATTTTCATCCGAAACAACTTCATTTGCACCTGCTTCCAATGCAGTTTCAAACATTTCATCAGCACTAGCAACAGACGCCGGATATTGGATATATCCAATTCTTTCAAAATTGAAAACCACGGATCCGCTTTCCCCCATAGCGCCACCGCGTTTACCAAAAATTGTACGCACATTGCCTGCCGTACGATTTTTATTATCTGTTAAAGCTTCAACAATCACAGCAACTTTACCAGAAGAGAAACCTTCATAGCGCATGGTTACAAAGTCTGAACCGCCGGCCACTGTCGTGGCCTTGGCAATGGCACGTTCTATATTATCTTTTGGCATACTTTCTGCTCGAGCTGCTTGAATAGCCAAACGCAAACGAGGATTTTTATCCGGCTCCGGCAAACCACTTTTTGCTGCAACGGTAATTTCACGGGCTAATTTAGCAAAAACGCGTGCTTTTTTAGCATCTTGAGCGCCTTTTCTATACATAATATTTTTAAATTGGGAATGTCCTGACATTCTTAATCTCCTCAAAAACTTGATTCTTTTATGGAATTTTTATAACTTAACAGCGCAAATTTTCAAGTTTTTTTTGAAAAAAAACACAAATTATTGATTATCTTCCGCCAGATCAACCTTTGTCAGCAAGAAATCAGGCGTTCGGCGACCAAAAATGTGAAATTTACGCATTAAACTCATGGCTTCGCTGTCTTTGCTATTTTTATCGCGCTTTTCCATGTTTTTCCGACGTTCCGCACGCTGTTCACGGTAACCTTTTGTTTCAGACACAGGTTCGGGTTTAGAGATATTTTCCTTTTGGATTTCTAAAGCTTTGTTTTCTTCCATCGCTTTATTTTCCGCATCAACACTCTGTTCACCCACCTGTATTTCATTTTGAACAGCCTCTTGTTCTTTTGCTCTGTCAATTTTAATTTCCGCCGGTGTTTTTAAAATTTTATCCAAAATATCTTGGGTTTCTTTTGACCGTCTATTTGTAAAAACAATGTTTTGTTTATCCGCAGGCAAAACTTCTAAAATTTTTTCCAAATTTGGCAATTGATGCAATTTTTTAATAAGATTAATATCATCAACAACTAAGATATTAGTTTTAGATAAATCAATTTTATCTTCGTTCAAAAGTTCAACCAACAAACTAGGAGAAGCAATTATAACATTGGCCTCGTCATCAATGTTTTCATCATTGTCAATTAAAGCCGTTTCGCTGATTTCGTGATATTTATTGAACACGGCAAAACGGTCCGAAACAATAACGGATTGTTTTGAATTAGCGGTAATCACCAATATATTTTTTACGCCTCGACGAGCAATAATATCAATAAGCGGAAAGACATATGAACAAGTTTTTCCACATCCGGCCGGCGCAATAGCAAAAACATCTTGTCCTGCCAAAATAGAAGGAATAACATCTTTTTGCACGGTTGTCGGCGCCATAATTCCTGTTTCATTAATTGCTTTTATTGTAATTTCGCTTAAACCTAACTCTTTAAAACTCATTTTTTCCTCATTTTTATATTAAACTTCTGGTACGGAAACTTTAGTCTGTTTTTCCGGTGGCACAGGCGTTTGTTCTGTTCTATCAATTTTTTTGCCAGACAGAACCTCTTTAATTTCTTCTCCTGTTAATGTCTCATATTCCATCAAAGCTTGAGCCAATGTTTCTAATTCATTATCATTTTCTTTTAGTATCTTAACAGCTTCGTCATGAGCTTCCACAACCAGTCTTTTTATTTCCGAATCGACCAGACGCGCTGTTTCTTCACTCATATTCTGATTTTGCGTAACACTGCGTCCCAAGAAAACTTCATTAGAATTTTCAACATACATCACAGGCCCCAAGACATCACTCATCCCCCATTCTGTCACCATCGCACGTGCCAAATTGGTAGCAGCGGCAATATCAGATGAAGCGCCGGAAGTGACTTTATCATAGCCAAATTTTAGTTCTTCGCTAACTCTCCCCCCCATGCAAATAATCAAACGAGATAGCATTTTTGCCCGCGTGTAAGAATATTGATCTTTTTCCGGCAATTGCTGCACCATACCTAAAGCTCGACCTCGCGGAATAATTGTCGCTTTATGTATCGGATCGGTTTCTTTAACATGCAAAGAGCAAATAGCGTGACCAGCTTCGTGATAAGCTGTCAATTTCTTTTCCTGCTCATCCATGGCCATTGATTTGCGTTCATTACCCATCAAAACCTTATCTTTGGCATTATCAAAATCTTCGGCGGTCACTTTGCGCTTGTTGCGGCGAGCAGCCAACAAAGCGGCTTCATTTACTAAATTAGCCAGATCAGCACCGGAAAATCCAGGAGTTCCACGAGCGACAACGGATAAATCCACATCACGCGCCAAAGGGACTTTGCGAACATGAACTTTGAGAATTTCCTCACGTCCTTTAACATCCGGATTGCTTACCGTCACCTGCCGATCAAAACGCCCTGGGCGCAACAATGCTGGATCCAATACATCCGGTCTATTGGTTGCGGCTATCAAAATAACATTTTCATTTGGTTCAAAACCGTCCATTTCCACCAATAACTGGTTCAATGTTTGCTCCCGCTCATCATTACCGCCGCCTAATCCAGCGCCACGGTGCCGTCCCACAGCATCAATTTCATCAATAAACAACAAGCAAGGCGCATTTTTTTTGGCTTGGGCAAACATATCCCGCACGCGAGAAGCACCGACACCCACAAACATTTCAACAAAATCTGAGCCAGAAATTGAAAAGAATGGTACATTGGCTTCACCAGCCACAGCTTTGGCCAACAAAGTTTTTCCTGTTCCCGGAGGTCCAACCAACAATACCCCCTTTGGAATCTTTCCACCCAAACGCTGAAATTTTTGCGGATCTTTCAAAAAATCTATAATTTCTTCTAATTCTTGCTTAGATTCATCGGCGCCGGCCACATCTTTAAATGTGACACGTTTTGTATTTTCAATTAACCGCGCCCGAGATTTTCCAAAGCTCATAGCTTTATTATTTCCCGCACTGGCTTGGCGCATAAAGAAAATCCACACACCCACAAGCAATATCATTGGGAACCAAGAAATCACAATACTCCAAAATGTCTCACCCGAAGTATCTTGTGGCTTTGCTTCAATTTTGACATCATTTTCGAGTAATGTGTCAATGGTTGTTGGACTATACGGTGTATACGTAACGTATTTTTTTCCATCATTTGCAACGCTGTAAACCTCAGCGCCGGAAATTGTAACACTTGAAATACGCTTACCTTTCACCTCGTTCATAAAGTCTGAAAATGCAAGTTTTTCATAATTTGAAGAAAAATTTTTATTTTCAATGAAGCTCATCATCATTGAGAGCACCACAAAGGCCAACAGCCAAATTATTGCATTTTTACCAAATCTCATTTGTAATCCTTAAAACATAAAATCGTTGCCTTATATATAGGTTGAAAAAAGCAAAAACTCAAGCCTTTTCTAAATTACCCCCTGATTGCTTTTGCGCATAATTTCTACACCGAAAAATTCCATCTTCATACCCCTGTATATTCTTTGAATTTTCAGCCAATTCTAATCTTTTCAACGCCAAGGCGACATATTTTCTTTCGCGTTCTATGCCCAAAAAGTGGCGTCCTAATTTTTTTGCAACAACAGCGGTTGTTCCCGAACCTAAAAACGGATCAAACACCATATCACCCATATTACTGGAAGCTAGTATCAATTTTGCAATCAATTTTTCCGGCTTTTGAGTTGGGTGTTCCGTGTTTTCTGTCATAGACCAAAAAGGAATCGTTATATCAGTCCAAATATTTGAAGGCGCCGTCAGTCGTGTTTTTTGACCATTTTCTTCATTCCAATCTTTGGGCGTTCCTTTGCCATCGCGATATGGCGCCAGCACTTTACGCTGTATTTTTACACTATCCAGATTAAAGGTATAATCATCAGACTTTGTATAATACCAAATATCTTCTATACAGTTTTTCCAATTATTTGCCGCGGCCCGTCCTTTTTCCCGTTCCCAAGAAATTCGATTACGGAGCTTAAAATATTTTCCAGCAACCAGAGGAATGATTATTGAACTTTTCCAATCTGAACAAATATACAGACTTGCGTTAGGTTTTAAAATTCGAACGACTTTTGACAACCACCTATCCAACCATTTTTTATATTCAGTAAAATCCATTTGTTTAAAAGTGTTTTTTCCAAAATTTTTAGTCAAATTATACGGTGGATCAACAATCATCAAATCAACAAAATTGTCTGGAAGATAATGCAAAACATTCATGGTATCTTGCCAAATCACTTGATCTGATAAATTTAATATTTTTTTCTTTGGAGAGAGCTTTAACGCACTTTTTGCATATTTCACCTCTTCTCGAGGTGTCAATATCAAAGTTTTGTTGCGAGGCGCCGGTTTAGACATCACTGTTCTTCACCAAATAAAGAATCGATCAAATTTGTAATGTTTGCGATAGCTTGTTCGGCATCTTTTCCTTGTGCCGACACTTTAATAAAACTACCCTTGGACGCCGCGAGCATCATTAATCCCAAAATAGACGAGCCATCCACCTCTTGACCGTCTTTTTCAACAGAAACTTCAGCATCCAAATCGACAATGCTTTTAACAAAAGAAGCTGCCGCACGCGCGTGCAATCCCTTTTGATTTTTTATTTCCAAGACCACTGAAGCTTCGCTCATTTATTTCCTCCATTCAAGAGTTGCGAAGCCACATTGATATATTTTTTTCCGGCTTCTTGAGCACAAACAACACATTCAGACAAAGGCAGCTCTTTTCGAGCGGTTGCCAATTTTATAAGCATGGGCAAATTAGCACCGGCAATCACATCAAAACGACCATGTCCGATCACAGACATAGCTAAATTTGACGGTGTGCCGCCAAACATATCCGTCAACAACAAAACACCATCGCCTGTGTCCATACTTTTGGCTTTAAGCAAAATTTCTTGTCGGCGTTCATCCATATTATCATCTGGCCCAATACAGACGCATTCAACTTTTTCCTGCGGCCCAACCACATGTTCCATGGCCGCTACAAATTCACGGGCTAAATTACCGTGTGTCACAAAAACCAATCCAATCATTTTACAATACCGCCGGTCCAAACTTTTATTGCGCCAAAAGATTTCAATACTTCTTCTTTGCTTTTTGCCTTAAACAATTCGTCCGCTCTTGTTCTACGGCCTTTAAATTCTATTTCTTCCACATTTTCAACCGGAACGCCATATACTCTTTCCACCATGTCGGCTTTCATTTCAACAATCATCACAAATTCCGACTCTGCCAGCACGCCTTTCGTTTCTGGTTCAATATTGTCCAAAATAATGGCTCGGCGTTCATCTCTTTTCAAAAGAGCAGTTTTTTTACCATCAAATTCAAGAACAGGTTCTTGAGGCGCCCCATCTCTCGCATCAATAAATATAGCCAATTCACCATACTTATTTTCTATAATTTCGAAAAAATCTTGTTTTTCCATAAGGGTATAGTATTGATTTTCCATAATTTTTCCTTAAAAAAATTCATTTTACAGCGTCTTATAGCGCTATATTATTATACTTTTTGCAAAAAGTAAATCTTAACTTATCAGTTTGTTAACGAACATCTCCATTTTTTTGTAAAGATTTGCGCAAAAGTTCTTTCATTTCCGCCGAATAAGATTTCTTTGGCTTTTTTTGCTCCGGTGTTTTGGTATTATTATAGGATGTTTTCATTTTAATCTCTGTCAACCGCGCTGTTTGTCCGGATTTTTTTAGAATCAATTCCGCCGTTGCGTTTTTAGAAAGATTTTTTTTACCAATCTGAGCCGCATCATCCATCTTTACGCCTTTAACTTTTTTGTTATTGGTCGTTTCGGTAATTTTACGCACGCCTTTAACCACCTTACCGGTGTTATGTTTGGTAACCTCACCTTTTAATCCAACCTTTTTAGCCACATTTTCTTCAAAAGATTCTTGGCGCATGCGCCGAGGATTATAAATAGCTTCTTGAATTTTATCGGTATATTCTTGCGTGGTCATCTTGGTAATACCTGCTTTACGCGACAAAGTATCAGCTTGTTGTAACGCATTTAATTTTCCGGCGTTTTCTTCCATTCTATTATTTTCTATGGTGCTGCGTTGACTAATAAAATGTCTTTCGGCCGATGACACGGCATTTAACAAAGACGTGTCGTTATTTGAGGCATCATTGGCATTAAATTCCAGTTCACGCAATATCCGCAAAGTATCGTCATCCATTGCACCATCATTGTCATCCTCTTCTTCATCAAACGGATTACGCACTTTTTTACGCAGACTTTTCAAAGCTGGAGATAATTCTCCCAATTTGGCCTTTCCATTTTTTGCCTGATAACGATTAGCTTCTTGCGCATCTATTCTTAGTGACAAACGTTCTGTTGGCACAAATCCTTTCTTTTTCCAGTCCATACCTGTTTTATTGTCCGTATCACTTTGTGTTTCATCCATAGCGCTCACTCTCCTTATATTTTATTTTTCACCAAACAGATTAAAATTTTATTTTAGAGTATAAGTAATCATAACCGAACCATCATAAAAAATCAAAGGTGAAACCGCTAAATTAGCATTATCGTCTCGAAGCAAATTAAATCGACGACCGGCCAATATATTATCCATCATTTTCTTTTTGAAATCTCCCCAGTCATCAATATTGGAAAAGAACAGTTTTTGCAATCCTATCACCTCGTCTAGTTTAGGTTCATCCTGCAACTTGTCAAAATCCAAACTCCATAGTTTTAAATAAGCACGATTATAAAATTTTAAGCGTTGGTTTGTACCAAAAATTATCACCGAATCGTTCAGATTATCTAAAATATTTTGTTGCATTGCCGTCAAATCGTTCAATCGGCGCATGGTGGCCAACCTGTCCGACACATCTTCAAAAGCAAAAATCACCCCATTCGGATGGGGTGTCCGCAAGCGACGAATAGTTCTTCCATCCGGCAAATGAAGTAAATCTTCTTTGGTATTTAATAAGCCACCGAAAACACTCATTTCCTCCATTTTATAATTCTTTATATCCGGCACCGGCGGCAGCATTTTATTTTCACGCACTGTTTCTAAAAATTGCAAATAAGAAGGTGTCTTTTCTAAAAATTCAGCATCCAAATTCCATAGATTTTTAAAAGAAGTATTATAAAAATAAAGTTTTGAGCGATTGTCAAAAATGGCAAAAGCCGTTCCCAACGCGCCTAAAATCTCCAAGTGATTATTCTGATTAACCTTAAAACTGCGTTTTGCCTTTTCCAAGGCTGTGTTATCCACCAAATAGCCAACTGTTCCGATTTTATCCAAAGAATCGCCTACATAATACGGATTCTCGCGTAATTCAAAGTTTAGAAGTTCGCCGTTTCGCACAATATTCAGCTTTTTCTTTTGCATTTTTTTGCTTTTTTGAGCATTTTCCGCCACTTCTTCAGCTATTTTTTCGCCTTTGTTATTACTAATTTCGATATGATGCGAAATAATCTCCGCTTTATTTTTGGTTGGCACAAAATCCATATATTTTTTATTCACCGTCAACAATTGCAAGTTTTCGTTCCGCAACCAAATTGGATAATCAACACCATCTATCATTTGTTCCAATTTATCCAAATTATCTTGAACAGATTTTTTTTCTTGCGCCAACTCTCTGATTTTGGCGGTTTCACGGCTCACATCACGAAACCAGACAATATCGCAATACAAATTATTATCCGCCCCGTTAATGCGATTGCCATAAATACATATGTCTCGATCACTTCCTTTTAAGCGCAACATATCTTCAAAAGGCTTTCCCTCTTGCTGAAGCAGATTGACATATTTTTTTAAGATTCTAGCATCTTCTTTATAAAAAACATCCAAAATTTCGGCAAAAGAAGCGGCTGTTCCGCTTTTAATTCCAAGCATTACCGTCAAACGACGCGAACACTTTTCTTTAATTTCCTTTTGTGGATCCTTCACTTTTTGATCTGGATAGACAAAACAAAAATAACCATCCTTGGCCGCAAACAAAACTTCGGTGCAACGTTCGCGATCACGACGGATAAAATATATTTTATGCTTGTATTTATAAATTTTAATTTGCAACGCGCCTATGATTCCCAGCAAAATAAAAAATAAAAACAGGCTAATAAAAACCATATCACGTAAAATTTCCATATCCATTGCAAAATCTTCTTTACAAAAAAAATGTTTGTCTTATTACTCTTTTTAT
>JBNMLT010000030.1:0-9227 GCA_050874965.1 Alphaproteobacteria bacterium | reverse complement strand
ATTATAATTTAAATAAAATTCAAAAACAATGCCATTGCTGCTACGAAATAATTGAATATAATGACCAAACTCATCAATAAAAAATGAATCATTATAATCTTGCCAATTTTCCGGTTTCAATCCCAATGCTTTTACCACAGCCGTAAAACCATTTGTCGGCATGTCTGCTTTTTTTACCCCATCGATATAATCCAACATCCCAAAAATCAAGAAACGATACTCATTTACAAGTTTATTTGTTTTCCACATTTCCAAAGCTTTTGAATAACCAGCAATTCCTCCAATGGAAAGAACACCGATAATAGCCAAAATCCCTAGCATCTCTATCATGGAGCGGCCTAACTGATTTTGTTTCATACTTACTTCCTTTCTTATGTTATTTTCAAAAAGAAAAAAGCCACCACAAGGCAGCTGGAAGTTCGTAACTATTATTCATGATTATAGTGTAGCATATTAGCGTATAGCATATTTTGCTACCTTCCAGCCTTTGAGCCAGAAGGTGTTTAACGTCTTTCAGACGCATGAATAAGAGGCTACGACACCTCAGACAGACTATCGCCTGTCCGCTATAAAGTTACTAAAAGAATAAACAAATGTAAAGATTATTTTCACTTACAATAGGCTATAATTTTTTGCAAAGCCCGCACAGGATCATTTAAACTTATTTTATGGTTAAATAGAGTACAACTATTTGATTTTTCATCATAATAGCAATATGGTGTTTGAAATTCACGTCCATAAATCGCGCTATCGTCAATATGGACGCAAATATTTTCTTGCTTGCAATATTCAGCTTTGGCTTTATTCCACAATTTGTCATCAACATGGAACGAACCGTCATCATAAAATTCAAGCTGCTGCCTCTGCTCATAGTAATCATAAATGCACCATAGTTTGCTGTATGGAATTTGATATTGGTTCAAATAGGCTAAAATTGTTTCTCGAGGTCCACCACTGATAATATAAACCTCAAATTTCATTTTTAACGCTTCGTTGCATAGCGCCCTAAAAAAATCAGGTCTGGTGTTTATAACACCATGAAAATCTATACCGATTTTAGTTTTAATATTTTGTGCCATCGCCAAAATTTTTTGCATACCATTCCTTTAACGAGTTTGGACTAAGCATTGACAAAGAATTAATGTCAATTTTTGCGTCATCGGCATTGCCGTTAATTTTGTAGTTTGCGGCAAAAATTGTTCCGTCTTTGCTGGCTAATAAATTACCAACCACAGGAATTTTTCCTAAAAACCTGTTAATGCTGTACGCTGGGGCAATCACGCCACTCATCTTTATGTCGTCAGTTGCGCGATTATACGTGCCGTTTGTAGTGATGCCAACAACATTTCCCTCTGCTTTAGCTTGCTTTAATGTTAAAATTTTGTATTGATATTCAAACGGCGCGTTAAAGTGTGTAAAAGTTAACCCGTCACCTTTCAATAAATCCAACATTCCCGTAAATGACGCCACGCTTAAAAGCTTGGCCATCACTGGCGCGTTTTGAATGCTAAAATCACGCACTTGCATATGTCCGATAAATTTTTTATCTGCTTGACGCCGCGCTTCTATTTTCATGGTTCCACCAACCATATTGTCATAGAGGCGCAAAACCTTTAAAGTGCTGCCGGCGTTATTACTATCAATGGACAAGTAGTGTTCTTTATTATCCTTTGGAATATAATCCAACTTCAATTTAATTGACTTGTCTATGCCATAGTTTCCAACCATATGCAATTCATTCATTCCTATTCCTTTACGGATTTTCGCGCTACCGGCAAAGTTTTGAATCGGTGTGTTTTTATTAGTCCACAAGCTATTAACAGTCATAAATATATCTGTATTATTCGCTTTTTCCAAGCCATCATCATCATTTTCTTGTACTGGTAATTTTTTATTATTCTTTTGTCGTTTATCTTTAATTTGTTCAAAAAATGGCGACAAATCATAGCTTAAACCAGAAATTTCAACTTTTAACCATGGGTTCTCCGCATCACTCAGGCTGACTTTTGCTTTAGCCGAAGTTTTTGGCCCTTTAATTTGGTTAATATCAACTGATTTCACGCGCCCGCTTGAATACATGGTCAAATTACCGGCAATATTAAAATCAGATTTCTGCAATTTAATATTTTTAATTGATTTTACTTTATCTTTTAAAAGCATAACCTCCGCACTGGCACTGGATGATTGATTCAGCGGTTTCACAAAACCTAAATAAGCAAAATCAATGGCCGTGTTCTTTAAATCAGCTTTAACTTTGACTGATATTTCATCATTTTTTTGCACAACAATATCTGCATCAACTAAAGCATATCCTTCAATATTTGGTGCCTGCAATATTGCCCAATCCACCCCTAAAATTTTTTTGGCATTATCATCAAATTTAAATGAAATATTACATTTACTTTTATATTTTTTTTCGGAAAATTTCTCGTTTATAGCTAATTTTATCGGCAAAGAATCATAATTAGCCTCACCATCCAAACTCCAACCAACAGAATCAACCAATAATGTCAAATTTTGCGCCGACAAGGTGTGTCCAGGCAAAAAATCAGAATTTAAAACGTCATGCAAGTCGGCTTTCACATCAACTTTTATATCTTTACTGTCTAAATCTTGTTTCAACTCAAAATCAAGTTTCAATTGCACATCCACGTTTCCAAAAATTGATTTTGGATCAACGCCCATTCCGGCGGCAATTTTAAGCGGAGGGTTGTTAATTAAATTTAGAGCGTTGGTAATGCTGGAATTTCCAATTAAATTAATAGAAATAAAATTATCCTCTTTATGCAAATCGTAAATATTTACATTACCACCAGTCACAATAACCCCATCGCTCACTCCTTTATCCACATCAATGGATATATTTTGCATACTAAATTTGGCTTTTCCATAAAGATTGTGCACTTCCGGCATACCCTCCAAATAATGCAAATCTCCATCTTCTAAATCAGCAACGCCCTCCAAACTCAAAAGTCCAAAAGATTTTGCTTTATTATCATAGCCAAATTTAAAAACAAATTTTGCATTTTTAGCCTGCCCACCGGTCAAACCGTCCTTACACCATTGCCAAGCCGGCTCCGCCAAATACCTAGGCCAAAATCTGGATAAATATTCCAAAGAAAACGCATCTATTTTGGCGGTAAAATCAGCCGTTACGCCTTCTAAAGAATGTTCCAAATAATAATTTTCCAAACCTTTGGCAAAAAAACTTATTTGAGCATTTTGCCCACCCATTTTAAAATCGGCGTTTTTTATATTTAATTCATCAAAACCACCGGTTAATTCGCCGGCTAAAGCAACTTCATCTATTTCATAGTTATACTTTTCATCTTTATCAAAAGCAACATACCCATGCCCGCCATCCAATTCAAAATAAATTTTTTGAATAGCGTCACTCAAATAAGCCGTTGCATTTTCTGGATGCTGCAAAATATCTGAAACATCTATGTTTGTGCTGATTTTACCATTGACCGGAACATCAACGCGAAAAGAGTTTTCTTCATTTTCTGAATTTACATTCACACTGCTCATAATATCGGATAAAATCAAATCCGAAAAATAAACTTCCAAATCCAGTTTATCACTCGTTGCATGATACTCACTTTCAAAACCGACGGAAGCCACTTTGTCATTAAAATTAATTAGAGCATCCGCATTCAATTCCAGATTAACCAAATTGCGGCTAAATTCAAAATTCAAATCAGACAACATCCATTTCCGCCCCAAGTCAACTTCATGAAATTCGACCTCGGCCCCTTTTATGTTTATATTATTCACATAACTTTCGGGATAAATTTTTTCTGGTGAATTATAGTTGTTCAAAAAATCTTTAAACTTTTCAACATAAAACGCCAATTTCTTTTTATTTGCCTCATTTATATGTTCTTTTTCTACACCATAATCCGCAAAAATATATAAAGTCGGATTATCCACACTTATATCACTTGGCGCGATAATTCCTTTAAGCAGCGCCCGCAAACTAAACGACAAATAAAGTTTTGGCGCGCTAACCGCAAAAGTTCCATCTTTTTTTTTCAGATTAATATCCTCTGCAGTAATACGTAGCGGCTGAATCGAGCGCACAAGCTCTAAATTTACCTTGCCCAAACCAACACTGTATTCACTTTCGTCATAGTTTAAGGCCTGAATAATATAGGGTTTAAGATATGGCACAGATATCGGCCCTTTATACAAAGTCCAAAAGAATAAAAGCGTCACCACAAACATGCCAACCATAAAAAAATCTATGGTTTTGCGAATAAAATATAGTTGAGGTGATAGTTTTTTCATACTAAAATTCCAATTTATGCGGCTGAGGTGTCATTTTTTATTTTTTGCGCTAAGGCTGCTGATAAAAATATGTCGATATCCCCATCCAAAACACCTTTTACATCTGCGGTTTCCGCTTCTGTGCGCAAGTCTTTTATCAAGCGATAAGGTTGCAAAACATAGGAGCGAATCTGGTATCCCCAACCATTATCGCCCTGATTATCACGCATTTCTTGTGCTTTATCCGCTCGCTTTTGCATTTCTCTTTCATATAAGCGCGCCCGAAGCATTTTCCAACAGTTATCCCTATTTTGAAATTGCGAACGCTGGGTCTGGCTGGACACCACGATGCCTGTTGGAATATGCGTAATTCGCACGGCCGAATCGGTTTTATTAATATGCTGACCACCGGCACCTGAAGCACGGTAGGTATCAATTCGGCAATCAGCCTCATTAATTTCAATTTGGATATTATCATCAACAACCGGATACACTCCAATAGAGGCAAAACTGGTGTGACGTCTGGCCGCACTGTCAAAAGGAGATATTCTCACCAAACGATGCACACCACTTTCAGATTTTAACCACCCATAGGCATTGTGCCCGCTAATTTTAATAGTGGCAGATTTAATTCCGGCAACTTCACCTTCCGTTTCTTCAATGTATTCCACTTTATAATGATGATTTTCCGCCCAACGCGTATACATTCTGAGCAGCATTTGCGCCCAATCCATTGCTTCGGTGCCACCACTACCAGCGTGAACTTCCAAATATGTGTCATTACCATCCGCCTCGCCAGACAGCAAAGCTTCCAGCTCAGCATGTTTAACCGTATTTTGCAAATCTTCCAAATTATGTTGTAACTCCGAAAGCATTCCCTCATCATTTTCACTTTCGGCAAAATCCGCCATTTCTACATAATCTTTAAGAGATTCATTATAGTTATCATACGCGTTTAATGAAGCATCCAGCGTATTTTTTTCACTCATTAATTTTTGAGCTTGCTCCTGATTATTCCAAAGGTCTGGATCAGAAGACAAGGCCTCTAATTCTTCACGACGTTGTATGGCATTTTCATAGTCAAAGAGACCTCCTCAGCAATTCCAAAGATTGCTTGATTTCACAAACCAAATTATAAATTTCAGCTTTCATCTTTTAGTATTCTCCTCCCATTTGCACCGCACTATCATCATTTTCTGGACCAGCAATATTGTCATCATCGTTTCCAATAACGCGTTGTTTATTATTAAATTCAAAATCAGGTTTCAGCGCTTCAATAATAACAGTTGAATCGCCTGGTGATGAAGGCTTGCCCGTTTGCGGATTAACGCGAACTAATTTTATCCCCTCCGGAATACGGAAATTTGTATCAGGAGAATTTTTTAACGCTTCCGCCATAAAATCATAAAAAATCGGCAATGCGGCTTTTGCTCCTGTTTCGGCTCGTCCCAAACTAATCGGTTCATCATATCCCACATAAACACCGGCAACCAAATCCGGCGTAAAACCTACGAACCACGCATCTTTTGTCTCATTAGTTGTTCCGGTTTTTCCGGCAACATGACGATGAAGGCCATTCAATCGGGCACCCGTACCGCGTGTGGCCACACCTTCTAATATGGAAGTCATTTGATACGCCGACAAAGGATCTACCACTTGTTCTCGCACAACATGGAAATCCGGCGCCGATTGATTTTCCCATTTTAGAGCGGCGCATTCCGGACATGGTGTTTGTTCGTGACGATAAATTGTTTTTCCTTTACGGTCTTGAATACGTTCAATCATGTAAGGGGGAACCTTTTTCCCACCATTCACAATAACGGCATAGGCGGCCACCATATTAATAACTCTGGTATCCGCGGCTCCCAAAGAAGATGATAAATAAGGCGCCAAATGATTATTCACACCAATACGCTTAGACATTTCCACAATTTTATCCATTCCAATATCTTGAGCCAACCGAACGGTCATTAGATTTTTAGAAAGTTCGACGCCACGCCGCAAAGTCATTAGTCCATAAAATTTTTTTGAAAAGTTTACCGGTTTCCATTTTGGCATTCCTTCACCTTGATCAAGCACAAATGGCGCATCCAAAATCAAATCCGTTGGAGAATATCCCAATTCAAGCGCGGTCAAATATACAAACGGCTTAAAAGTTGACCCTGTTTGCCGATATGCCTGTGTTGCGCGATTAAATTGTGATTTTGCAAAAGAAAAACCACCGACCAAAGCCAATACTTTGCCTGTGTGAGGATCCATGACGGCCATACCGCCTTCAACTTCCGGAATTTGACGTAAATTATAAATTTCTTTATCTTTATCCGCGTTTTTTTCAACATAAACAACATCGCCTTTATGCAATACTTGAGCCACAGATGTCGGCACCGAACCTAAATTTTGTCCCTTTTCTGAGTGGCGTGCCCAAGACAGCGAAGATAGCAAAATTTCACCATTTTCCCCTTTAACTGTTTCGATTTCCGCTTTTTCTTTGGTTACTTTGAGCACAACAGCTTTTTCCCAACTATCTTCAGCCCCTTTGGTCAAGTTAGTGTTTTGCAAATTTTTTTTATAATTTTCATCAATTGTGATTTGCGCCGTGGCACCGCGCCAACCATGGCGCCGATCATATTCTATCAACCCTTTGCGCAAGGCTTTTGTTGCAATTTCTTGCAATCGCGGGTCAATGGTCGTGCGAACAATCAATCCACCCTGATATAAGGCCTCATCACCAAAATTTCGGCTTATTGTGCGCCGAACTTCTTCGCTGTAATACTCTGTATCTTTTAAAAATCCGCTTTTTCTCTCCACCACTTTCAACGGGCGTTTTTTGGCTTCTTCCGCCTCATTTTCATCGGCGTATCCGTCTTCCACCATTCGTGAAATCACCCAATTACGCCGCGCAACCGCAGCATCATATCTGGTTTTAGGATTATAGTTATTCGGTCCCTTCGGTAAAGCCGCCAAATAAGCAATTTCATCCAAAGTCAAATCATCTAGAGATTTTCCAAAATAATTCATTGCGGCAGCAGCCACACCATAGGCTCGATTGCCCAAATAAATTTCATTCAAATATAATTCCAAAATATGTTCTTTAGAAAAAGCTTTATCAATTCTCCGCGCTAAAATAGCTTCTTTAATTTTTCGGGTATAAGAAAGCTCGGAGCTCAATAAAAAGTTTTTAGCCACTTGTTGCGTGATTGTGGAAGCGCCGGCCGGCCGCCGCCCTGTGCCCATTTTTTTCAAATTTCCAACAACCGCTCTAATTATTCCCAAATAGTCTATGCCTGAATGGCTATAGAAATGTTTATCTTCCGCCGCAATAAAAGCATGCTTAACTTTGTCCGGTATTTTATCTATGGGCACAAACAAACGTTTTTCCGACGCATATTCCATCATAACCTGCCCATCACCCGCAAACAAACGCGTGGTCACAGGAGGTTCATAATTTTCTAATTGTCGATAATCCGGAATGGAGATATTAATTTTAGTCAGCCCATATGTAGCGGCTATTACCAACACAATAAAAAAGAATAAAGCCATACTGGCCAAATACGATAAAATTTTGAGCATTTGCTTTCACTTAACCAAATTAATTTATTGAAAAAATATTACAATTTCAAAAAAATGCAATAAAAATATCAGGATTTCCCGTAATTATTCTTATTAATTTGATGCAATTTCCGGATCATTAAAATATTTATCTATGGCATTTGCGGCTGAATTTGCCAATTTTTTACGATAGGACGATGTTTTTAAATTGGCCTCTTCGGTTTTATTGGACAAATACCCCATTTCCAACAAAGCTGATGGCATATCAGGAGCCTTAAGAACTGCAAATCCCGCAAATCGATGCGTATTTTTGACCAATTTTACACTTTTAGCCATTTCGTTCACCAAATAAGTAGCATATTTTGAAGATTTGTTGCGACTATCCGTTTGCGACAATGAAATCAAAATATCATTCACTTCTTTTGTGTTTCCACCTAAATCAACACCACCGATAATATCAGCTTTGTTTTCGCGTTCCGCCAATGCGGCTGCTTCCGCATCCGAAGCTTTGTCGGAAAGGGTGTAAACAGAAAGTCCTGTTGCCGACCTGTTTTGAGCGCTATCGGCATGCAATGACATAAATAAATCTGCTTTATATTTTTGCGCAATTTTAATGCGTTGACGCAAAGGAATAAATATATCCGTGCTTCGCGTTAAATAAACCGTATACCCTTTACGCCGCAAAATTTCTTGCAATTCTTTACCCATGGCCAATGTTATGTTTTTTTCAAACGTTTTACCATGCGCGCCAATAGCTCCGGGGTCTTTACCACCGTGCCCTGGGTCCAAAACAATAATACGTTTCCGTTTTGCCGCTTTTCCCGAAGTATTGTTGTCTTGACTGCCAAAACCGAACCAACCGTCATCTTTTTTATTTTCAACCGGCGCAAATTTTGTATCATTTGTGACAATATGCTTATTTCCAATATTTTTTGAAAATTCTTGAGCTGTTGCCAATTTCGCATCAATTACAAAGCGCCAAGGCTTGCCGCTTTGAGGTTGCAAAATGAACGTTTTTTTAACAATAACCGGCCGAGATAATTCCAAAACAACACGCTTATTATTGCCATCCAATTTACCAAAACGCGCTTTAGATATAATTTGATTACTCACACCGGTAAACACTTTGTTTATCGACGCATCATCTAAATCCACAACCAAGCGCCGAGGATTTTCCAAAAGAAACACTCGATAATTGACACTTTTATTCATATCAAAAACCACGCGAACGCCGTCTGATTGATTACCAAGACGAAAATCACTAATATTTACTGCCGCAAACGCCGCTTGAATAAAAAACATTGTGTAAAAAAATGCAGCAAAGGCATAAATTATTTTTTTAGCAATTTTTCGCATTGACGATTACCTATTAAATATTTTTCTTTTAAATATTGAATTTTATTGTTAAT
>JBNMLT010000029.1:0-9507 GCA_050874965.1 Alphaproteobacteria bacterium | reverse complement strand
TTACTCCCATAAAATACTTTCCTTCTATATTTTGGAGCGAATACAACGTGGTACTTGCAATCCCACGTCGTGTGTGATAATGTGTTTTTATCCATTTTAAAATTCCTTTGTTATTTTTTTATGACTTTCTGCAAATCGTCATTCTTTTTTTATAACAAAGGAATTTTTTTCGGTAAAGCTGTAAGCTTTCCGGAACCACCGGACTATCCGGTGGTTTTCTTTATACAAAAAAAGATTACTGTAAAAACAGTAATCTTTTAATTAAAGGCTTAATATTCCCAATTTTCTTTTCTTAAATAACCTAGAAAACGAGCTATTAAACCTAGGACAGCAGCGCAGCCTGCGCTAAAAAGCGACATTTCGGCAAATTTTAGATGTGCGTTCATGCCGGAAATCCAAAATGCTAAAATACCAATAGAGGCAACAGCCACTCCAATCCACCAAATTTTTTCAAGCTTTGTCATAAAAGAAACGGATTAATATAAGAGAGAGGTTCCGGTAACATGTCCCGTCCTCTCTTTTCGGTTAAAAAATAAATAACGGAAATTACTAGAAAATTATCTTAGAAACAATATATCTGTTTTTTCTGACAAAACACATAGTAATAACCATAATACTTCAAATATGTGTTTATATTAGCAAAAAAAGTGATAAGTTTCAAGTTTTATGGTTAAAAAATAAACTGAATTTTTATAAATTTGTTTGTTGCAAGGGTGATTTTTGGTAAAACATATTTTATGAAATATATCAAAAGAATCCCTCCGAATAAATAAAAACGGAGGGATTCTTGAAACAAGCGGGAATTATTATTCTTGATTGTAAGCTTTAGCTTGTTTTTTTGCTTCTTCAGAAGTTCTGGCAATGTTAATTAAAATTGTTTGAGAAACTTCTGGGTGCAAGTTTAATTTTACCTGATAAATACCCAAATCTTTGATTGGTTTTTCCAAGTAAACATAACGGCGAGCAACATCAAAACCAGCATCTTTAATCGCAGCGGCGATATCACGGATGGTTACAGAACCATAAAGTTGACCGGTTTCAGCAGCTTGACGAATCAAAACGGCGTTAAAGCCATTCAAAGATTCAGCCAATTTAGAAGCGGAATCAAACAAGTCTTTGTTGTGAGCTTCCAAAGCTGCCTTTTGAGCTTCAAAATAAGCCATATTAGCATCTGTGGCGCGCAAAGCTTTGCCTTGAGGCAACAAATAGTTATGAGCGTAACCGTTTTTAACGTTAACTTTATCGCCCATTCTACCTAATTTTTCAACGTGTTCGAGTAAAATTACTTCCATTATAACCTCCTACATAGCAACGTATGGTAACAAAGCAATATAGCGAGCGCGTTTGATGGCGCGGGCCAATTCTCTTTGTTTTTTAGCTGAAACAGATGTAATGCGGGAAGGGATAATTTTACCTTTTTCCGAAACGTAGCGAGACAAAAGTTTTACATCTTTATAATCAATTTTCAAGCCATTTTCACCTGAAAACGGGCAAGTTTTTCTTTTGAAAAATGTTTGTTTAGCCATTGTTATAAACTCCTTATGCTTCTTCAACGGCGGCAGAATCTTCTTCTGATGCCACATCGTTATTGAAATCTTCTACTCTGACTGTCATGTAACGAATAATATCTTCGTTCAATCTAACAAGTCTTTCGTATTCTGCAACAGCGTTTGCCGGAGCAACAATGTTTAACAAAACATAATAACCTTTACGGTTTTTCTTGATGCGGTAAGCGAGGTTTTTCAAGCCCCAGTTATCAACTTTTACAACTTCTCCGCCTTCTTTTTTAATCACTTCACTCAAGTCAGAAACAAGAGTGTTGATTTGAGAAGCGCCGAGATCCTGACGAGCGATTAAAACGCTTTCATAATTTGCCATATTTTAATATCTCCTTATGGATTACTCAACAAATGATCCATGGCTGGATCGGTTAATGTATAGCCGAATCAAAAAATTCGGCAAGGGACGTTTGCAAATATACACAAAATACCTGTAAATGCAAGGATTTTTTTGTTTTTAGGCGGCGATTCTTAAATATTATTTTAACAATTTGCGATTATGCTGAGAAAAAATAGTTTGTGATAAGAGGAAAAATGATAAAATTTTATAAAATATTTTTGCTTGCGGGTGTTATTTTATTTGAGGCGTCATGTGTCAACAAGCCGCAAAATGCTGAAAATATTGCGGATGACTACGCTTATGCGTCTTGCCAAGAAGAAACAACCATTGTTGTTTATGATGATGCCGGCGCCTATCAGGTTCCTGGATGCGTTATGCCAATAAATACTCCGGTTTATGAAGTTTGTGAGGACGAAGATGAAGAAATAAATCCGGAAGACATAGAAGGTGAATTTCCGGATGTTGTGGATAATAAATACTTCAAAAATCAAGTTGTGATGCAAAATTTGCAAACTAGAGTTTTGGCCTATTGCCGCGGCGATGAAGATGAAATTGAGGAATGTGTCAAACGTTTGGAATGTGCCGGATATACTCAATTGAAAAACGTACCGACAATGGCGGCAAAATATGATTTGTTAAAAAAAGGTTCATATCCGACGCGGCGTTGGCGTAATGGTGAATCTGTTCCAAGATGGTAGGGTGGGGCTTAAATGCAGGCGCATGTTAATACCATAGCTTTTAATGGTTTGGAAACGCTGGATGTTGATTTGCAATTACAAATTTCGTCTGGACTTCCGGCTTTTAATATTGTTGGACTTCCGGATAAAACAATTGCAGAAAGCAAGGAACGTGTTCGAGCGGCCTTAAACGCCATGGGGGTGGAGCTTCCGGCAAAACGTATTATTGTTAACTTGGCGCCGGCTGATTTGTTAAAAGAAGGTTCTCATTTTGATTTGCCGATAGCACTGGCGATTTTGGCGGGGCTAGGCATTGTGCCGGCCGAAGAAATCGCCAACTATGTTGTGATTGGTGAGCTGGGGTTGGACGGCGCGGTTATGCCCGTGAATGGGGTGTTGCCTGTGGCAATTCATGCCAACCGCCGTCAAATGGGATTGGTTTGTCCCGAGGTTGAAGGGGGCGAAGCTGTTTGGTCAGGGTTGAAAGATGTTGTTGCGGCGCCAAGTTTGTTATCGTTGGTTAACCATTTTAAAGGGATACAACAATTGCCCAAGCCTGTGGCGCGCCAAAGAAAAAGCAAAGTTTCAACATTGGATATGTCAGATGTTAAAGGACAGGAAACGGCTAAAAGAGCGTTGGAAATTGCCGCTGCCGGTGCGCATAACATGCTTATGGTTGGCACGCCGGGAGCCGGAAAATCAATGTTGGCATCTCGCCTGATTACAATATTACCGCCACTTACAACAGAAGAGGCTTTGGAAACCTGTGTGATACATTCTATTGCGGGTGAACTGAAAAATGGCGAAATCAGTTTTGAACGTCCTTATCGTGATCCGCATCACAATGCATCAACACCGGCCATAATTGGTGGTGGACGCAAAGGTGTTCCTGGGGAAATTTCTTTGGCGCACAATGGCGTGTTGTTTTTGGATGAATTACCGGAGTTTAATCGTGCAACATTAGAGGCGTTGAGGCAACCGATTGAAACAGGATATGTCAGCATATCGAGAGTTAATTGCCACACACGTTATCCGGCAAATTTTCAACTTGTTGCGGCCATGAACCCTTGCCGCTGTGGTTATTTGGGATGCCAAGGACAAGAATGCTCCCGCGCCCCAAGGTGCGCCGAAGAATATCAATCTCGAATTTCCGGCCCCTTAATGGATAGATTTGATATACATATTCAGGTGCCTCCGGTGAGCCCTTGGGAAATTTCCGAAACTAAAAAAGGTGAAAGTTCCGAAATAATTCGCAAACGGGTTGTTGCCGCGCGCAAAATTCAAGAAGATCGATTCAAAAAAATGGGAGATCCATCTCTCCACACAAATTCTCAATTAAAGGGAGATTTACTTGAAGAGGTGACAAAATTGGATGATGAAACCAAAAAAATGCTGATAGCGTTTGCCGATAAAATGAAAATGTCGGCTCGAGCCTATCATCGAACCCTAAAACTTGCCCGTACAATTGCGGACTTGCAAAATGAAGAAAAAGTGTCTAAAGTACACGTAGCTGAGGCATTGTCATACCGTTATGTTATGCCGTCAAAACAGGTATAGGAGTATTAAATTGATGAAAAAATATCATAAATTTGCTTATGTGTTAGCCATGGCGGCCGGAATTAGCTTTTTGAGCGCCGCATCTTATGCGGTTGGATATGGCAATTCGCCGAAACCGGAAACCGTAAACGATAAAGACGGCAGTCTTTTCCCTGGAGGAAGCTGTACAAATTGCGATACAAAAGATAAAGATGGTAGTTTGTTTCCGGGGGGACCATGCGTGTCTTGCACCAGAGATGGCAGCTTATTTCCGGGTGGGGCTTGTAAATCATGCACCAAGGATGGCAGCTTATTTCCGGGAACATGTCAAAAATGCGTAAAGCGTCAGGCAGAACGAAAAATTAAAAACTATGTTCCTTATACGCCGATTGTGTATGACGCTGTGGCGCGCAATTGTTGTGCTATGGCTCCTTTAGCCTTGTCACATGTCGATTTTCGTATTAGAAAAAGCTCTATGGATGGGCCATATACCTCTAAAGTGGGAAACTATCGTTTTCGTATTTTTGGCTGTCGGCGTTATGATAAAGAAGCTGTTTTAAATAAAGGGCGTGTTTTGGAAAAAAATATTGCCTTTAACTCGGTTTTTGAAGAAGAAGTCGGAGATTGCTATAAAGTATTGCCGATGCCTCATGATTTATGTTTGGAAAATGCTCCAGCGGAACTTCCTGAATATGTGTTGACAGCGGAAATTACCGACTACTTTATGAATATTTGTGACGAATATAACTGGGATAACGCGGAAAAAAACAACGCGCGCACAGGTTCTTCTGAAATCACTGTGACATGGCGTTTGCTGAATTTGACGCAAACAAAAGTTTATTGGAAAGGTGAAAGCACAGGTTATGGCGAGCTGGACGAAGGCGAACTAAACGGCGAAATCAAATTGATTGAGCGCGCTTTTGCCGATGCCACAAGCAATTTACGGAATCTTCCGGGGTTTGAAGAACAATTAATGACAAGAGTTTCGCCACAGGAAATGGCGGAGCAGCGCGCGGCTTTGATTGACGAGGAAAGAGCTTTAGATCCGGCAAAATGCGGCTATCGTCAAGAATATCAATGCGCAACACGCTGCGAAATCGGCCGTCCAGGATTCGATCCGGCTCTTTGTCAGCAGTGCCAACCTTGTCAACAATGTCAGCCTTGCGGTTGTCCTAACCAACAACCAATGACCATGATGCCAGTTTATGAAAACGGCGGTGTGCTGGAAAATGGTGCTTATCCTGAAAATGCTTTAATTTATGAAGACGGAGGATACGCCGCTTCGGGATGCGCGCCGTGCGCAACACAAATTCCGGCTCCAGAGATTGTGGAAGATGGCGGTGTGTTGGAAAACGGTGGCATTGTGCAAAATGAAATTACCGAAAATGGCGATGTAAACAGCACCTATGATATTATCAATTCTTGCATTGATGAAAATGGAAATGTAAAATCAGACGGTATGTGTCAGGTTGTGGATGATACATGGGTTGATACGGGAGATGTTAAAGCTTTGGATAATTTCTGCGTGAACGCAACCGATCCATGCAAACAACTATCACCGGAAACAATTTATCGTTTGCGTTCGTCCATTGTTCAGATAAAAAGTCCAAACGGTCGCAAAGGAGCGGGTTTACTGATTTCAGATAAATTTATTCTTACATCTGGAGATTTGGTTGATAAACAAAATAACAGCTATGAGATTTCAACCGTGCGCAATGATGCGTTAAAAGCTCGCGCTGTTCGTATCAATCCGGTTAAAAACACAGCGTTGCTGATGTTGGATAAGGCCACGTCTTACACCCCATTGGCCTTGAACTTAAGCCTTCCGGAAGTTGGCCATAATGGATTTTTGACTTTGGGTTTGTTGGATGTCAATGATTTTAAGGATGGCGAAGATTATCTTGAAAATAGTGCCAGAGTGGAAGGATATCGCTATACTCAAGAAAAAGGCGCTGAAATATTGGCAAATACTTTTATTCAAAATGTTACAGTTGGTGGCGCGTTGATTTATAAAGATTGCACCATTAACGGCATGGCTCCGTCCGGCATAAAAACAAACGATGGATTAGATGTGTTTATTCCAACGGAAACAGCTTTGCGGAGCTTGGGGATAAGTATTTGCGGACATGAGTATGTTGAAGAAAGCCCTTGGCAGCAAACAATTTATAAACCGGTGACGGAACAAATTAAAAAAGTGCAAAAAGCTCCAGAGGTTATGAAACCGAAGGATCGCAAATAAAATAAAAAAAGCAGTCTTTACGGACTGCTTTTTGCTCACTTTTATAAAGCATTACAAACTAAATATTAAGATTTTCACGCTAAAAAAGATATATATCATATAAGGGAGAAAGCAATGCTTAAAAAAAATGAAAGCGGTCGCAGTATGGTGGAAATGCTTGGCGTTTTAACAATTGTCGGTGTTTTATCCGTTGGCGGTCTGAATGTTATTAATCGCATGCAAAATGAAAGAATATCAACTCAAATGTTGGCGGATTTGTCGGATTTAGCGCGTAGAGCCAAAAAAATGGCTTGCCAATATGATTCTGGCTATAGTGATTACACTGTTTTTTTATATAAATCAAACGCGTATCCGGAAGGGTGGACATATGACAAAACAAATAAAAAGTTTTTAGGGGCGCGGGGTAGCACATATAAGGTAGAAGCAAATACTAGCAAAAGTAGCCCGGATATTGTTAATTATTTTACAATCACAGCGGGAAATTTATCAGCTGAACAATGTATAAAACTAGCAACTTTTGATTGGGGTGGAACAAACGCAACCGGAATAAGAAATGTAAGAATCAACACTTCGCAGGCCGTGGCGGTTGTTGGTACAGAAGATTATCCCATGACTTTAAGTAAGGCAAGTGTGTGTAAAGACGAGGGTGGTAACACTGTTCATTTAGAATATAACGGATGTAAATAATAGAGTAAAAGCGCAAAGGAGAGAATGATGAATAAAAATAATGAAAATGGCCGCAGTATGATTGAGATGCTTGGTGTTTTAGCTATTATTGGCGTTTTGAGCGTTGGCGGATTTAGCTTGATTAATAAAATGCAAACAACTTACACAACAAATCAGGTGATTGACACAGCGGGAGACTTTGCCAATCATATCAAAAAAATGTTGCGTGAATATGAGTTAGACAATCCTGGCGCTGAACATCAAGCTTCAATGAATGAATATTTATGCGGTGCCAAAGCGGTGCCGGACAGTTTATTGGAAAGTGGAAGTGGTTGTGATCAGTATAAAGATGGTTTTCCTGGCATAAATGATGTTACTTACAATGTTATTTATCTTACAAATGGTAAAGCATCGGTAACTTTGCAAATTGGAAATGTGACAGATGAAATGTGCATGCAATTGGTGACAACCAATTGGGGAACCCCTGGAACAAGCGGCTTCATAGGTCTTTCCGTTGGTGATTTGAGCGGTGATGTTGTAAATAAAAATAGCAATAGAGATGATGTTGCGATAGTGGGAAACAAAGATCATCCAGCGCCAATGGGGGTCGGTGCAGCGGCAAAAGCATGCGACTTTTCGGGTAGAGATAGATATGTCAATCTGTCGTTTAAATAGCATAGAGAAAAACAATGTTGAAGTTAAAATATTTACCGGTTAAGTCATTTGGCGAAAATCTTGCGTATATTCATAAAAATTGTAGTTTATACAAAGTGGATGATATCAATAAGGTGACAAAGATTGAAATTCACAAAGGTAACAAAACGATTTTCGCTTTTTTGCAAATCGTTGAAGATGACAATGTGTTGGCGTTGGATGAGATCGGGTTGAACGAGGACGCGTTTAAATGTCTAAACATGTCGGAAGGAACAGAGGTTCACGTTTGTTTGGCGGCGCCGTCCTTAAGCGCTCAATCCTTGCGCCATAAAATTGCCGGTGAAATTTTAACTTCTGGCGAATATGCGGATATTATTAAAGATATTGCCTCTGGACGATATTCAAAAATGGATATCGCGGCGTTTTTGGTGGCGTGCACATCATCAATGAGCGCAACGGAATTGGTTTCATTCACCGAGGCGCTGGTGGCGCAAAAAGTGTTGCATTGGGACGAAAAAAGCATGGTCGTGGATCAGCACTGTTTGGGCGGTGTTCCAGCCAATAAAACCGATTTGATAATTTTAGCCATTGTGGCCGCCTATGGTTTGCCCATGGCTAAAACCTGCATACATTCTTTAACATCTTGCGCCGGTGTTGCCGATACCATGGGCGTGTTGGCAAATGTGGATTACAGTACTTCAAAGTTTCAAAAACTTATGCGGGCGAATAACGGCGCCATTGTTAATTATGACGCGTTGGAAGAAACCAAAGTTCATCATCTTTTGCATGACGTTAGAAGCCAATTGGGAATCAATCAAAATGAATTAGTGATTGCTTCTATTTTGGCCATGATGATTTCTAGCGGTGTCAGCCATTTGGTTTTGGATGTTCCAGTTGGCGAAAACGCGCGTGTTCATACAACAAATGAAGCGATTCGCATCAGAAAGCAAGTGGAATATATCGGAGATATGCTCGGGCTGTCTATTGATGTGGTAATCACAGACGGCGGTGAGCCAATTGGAAATGGAGTCGGAGCGGTATTGGAAGCGCGCGATGTGATGAAAATTTTGCGTAACAAAGAAGACGCACCAATTGATTTGAAAGAAAAATCTTTGTTTTTAGCTGGTCGAGTTTTGGAATTTGATCCACAAATGCGTGGGGGGCAAGGTTATGCCGTGGCTAAAGAAATTTTGGAAAGCGGTCGAGCACTTGAAGCGTTTCAGCGCATTGTAAATGCTCAGGGCGTGCGCGAAGTTCCAGCTCTGGGACAATATGTTCGAGAGGTTGTGGCGCCATATGATGGTGTTGTGAGTGCTGTCAATAATGTTATTATTAACAAAATAGGCGTTTACGCCGGCGCAACTCAATGTTTGGGCTCTGGAGTTGATTTGCATAAAAAAATTGGCGATAAGGTAAAAGCCGGAGATGTTTTATACACAATTTATTCATGCAATGCCGCGGATTTTGATGTTGTGTCACAATTGGTTGAACAAGATAACGGATATCTGATAGAAATGTGACAAGGTTCATGTTTGGCGAATTGTTCTTTTATTTTTGTTATAGCTATGTCTCAAAGCAACGGACATAGCTGTTTTTTATAGGCGGTTTATAAAAATCTAAAATTTTTTCAAAAAAATGTCACGGTCACTTGCATAGATAAAAAACACTTCCTATATACATTTTTAGAAATGAAATAGGAGGATTTAAAATTATGAGTAATAAAGTTATAGGTATTGACCTCGGTACAACAAACTCTTGCTTTGCCGTTATGGAAGGTAAAGAAGCCAAGGTTTTGGAAAACTCCGAAGGCGCGCGCACAACGCCGTCTATGGTTGC
>JBNMLT010000028.1:0-9706 GCA_050874965.1 Alphaproteobacteria bacterium | reverse complement strand
GTCAATGCGCCGCACTTTTTAAGCGACGTGTACAAAGCGGTACACGAGCGCAAAAGACACGCGCTCTCGAAACTGCGTGTAGCGGAGCGTCTAAAGTGGTTTCCTCTGGACGTTCCATGATTGAGATGCTGGGCGTTTTGGCCATCATCGGTGTGCTGAGCGTCGGCGGTATTGCCGGTTATTCAAAGGCCATGCATATGTATCGCTGGAACAAAGCTCTTCGTGAATGGGATATTTTGATTAATACTGTGGCAAAATATAAATCACAACTACAAATAAATAATACTCCCGGCGAATATGATAGCTTGCTGTCACTTATTCCTATTCTAAAAGCCATCGGTGATTTGCCTGATGATATGCCAACAGGAAAAAATGACGAATATTTAATTGACGCTCTTGGTAATCGTTTAAGAGTTTATAGTCATTTATCAGGCTATGTTGGAATTGGCTATTTTGTAGAAAAAAATGATGTAGAAGCCTGTAAAATGTTTTTAACCATGGGAAAATACAATCATAAATTAATTCAGTATATACAGTTTTACAATATAGACAAAGAAGATGATAAAGATAAAAAACAAAACAAATTATTTTACGGTGATTATTATGGTCGACAAAATTGCACTCAAAAAAATCCATGCCTCAGAGATTTTACAATTTCTCAAATTAATGAACTATGCGCAAACAACACTGTTTGCAAGGATACCAAAAGTTGTCGCTATTTAGTTTATTGGTATTAATAAAACGAATCGATTCTAAAAATAAAAATCCCAAACATTTAGTTATCTGGGATTTTTATTTTAAGCCTATTGTCTGTTGTTATTTTTTGCGATTTTTCATAAAATGTTCCAACCAGTGAATGTCATATTGACCATCCAAATATTCCGGTTGCGAAATAATTTCCTGATGCAAAGGAATTGTTGTTTTCACTCCCATAATAACAAACTCTTCCAACGCGCGACGCAAACGCATTAAAGCGGCGTTGCGAGTGCCGGCGTGCACAATCAACTTGGCAATCATGCTGTCATAATACGGCGGAATCGAATAGCCGGAATAAATTTCCGAATCCACCCGAACTCCCAATCCGCCTGGCGCATGCCATTCTTCAATTTTGCCGGCACAAGGCACAAATGTTTCCGGATCCTCGGCGTTAATGCGGCATTCAATCGCATGACCGTTAAATTTGATATCATCTTGAGTGTAGCCAAGCTGAGCGCCCGCAGCAATGCGAATCTGCTCCTTAACAATATCAATACCGGTAACCGCTTCTGTAATTGGATGCTCCACTTGCAAACGAGTGTTCATTTCCATAAAATAAAATTTGCCGTTTTCGTACAAAAACTCCAAAGTACCAGCGTTACAATAACCGATTTTAGCAATGGCATTACGAACAATATCACCAATTTCTTTACGCTGTTCCTGATTCAAAGCCGGTGAAGGACATTCCTCTATCACCTTTTGATTATTACGTTGAATCGAGCAATCTCTCTCACCTAAATGCACGACATTGCCATATTTATCAGCCAAAACCTGCATTTCAATATGGCGAGGATGTTGCAAATATTTTTCCATGTAAACAACATCACTCGGAAAAGCCGCTTTTGCTTCGGCTTTTGCCATGGTAAAAGCTTCACCTATTTCATCATCGTTAAAAGCAATTTTCATGCCTTTACCACCGCCACCATCTTTAGCCTTGATAATAACAGGATAGCCAATTTCATTTGCCCAATGTTTGGCATCTTCAATAGATTCCAAAGCCGGTGAACCTTCTGTAATTGGCAAACCAGCTTCTTTTGCAGCTTTACGAGCGGTAATTTTATCTCCCATTAAACGCATTTGCGCCACAGTCGGGCCAATAAAAGTAATACCATGCTTTTCCACCATTTCAGCAAAATCGGCGTTTTCAGAAAGAAAACCATAACCAGGGTGAATAGCATCCGCTCCGGTAATAATAGCAGCGGAAATAATGGCTGGCTTATTTAAATAAGAATCGACAGAACGCGCTGGGCCGATGCAAACAGCTTCATCCGCCAAACGCACATGCATGGCATTGGCGTCAGCTTCAGAATGCACGGCAACCGTACGAATTCCCATTTCACGGCAAGCACGGTGAATTCTTAAAGCAATTTCGCCGCGATTGGCTATCAGAATTTTTTCAAACATAGCAATCCTTTAGTTTTATTCAATCACAATCAATGGTTCACCGTATTCAATCGGATCGCCTGTTTCCACTAAAATTTTAACAACTTTACCGGCTCTTGGCGCTTTTACCGGATTGAACGTTTTCATGGCTTCAATCAAGCATAAAGTATCACCTTCATTTACAGAATCCCCAACTTTTACATAATTAGCGGAATTTGGATTACTGGAAAGATAAACCACACCAACCATCGGTGATTTAATGGCATTTGGATTATTACTGTAATCTACAACCGTTTCTTTTGCTTCCTCCTCAGTGGCAACCGAAGCCACCGGAGCGGCAACAGGCTGAGCAACAGGCGCATATGCAGGAGCAACGCCGGCGTTAACTTCTCTTGTTAAAGAAATTTTACAGCTTTCATCTTCATAATTTAAGGTCGTTAATTGATTTTTATCCAAAATTTCAGCCAATTTGCTAATAACTTTGGTATCAACAGGATTTGACATATTTATTCCTTTTCTAAAAATTAACCTGATATTTCTATATTCTGATTTAGAGTAAAAAACAACAAAAAATATATTTTTTCACGCAAATTTATGCAAAAATAGCCTCAAAACAAGCAAAATTTGTTATTTTTCAAGTTTTAACGGAAGCAAATTTTTATTTTTTGTGAATGACGGATAAATAACTAAATCCTCAAAACCACCGGCGAGCATAACCTCTCGATACAAATCAATCATAAAACTGCACATTGTGTGAACATAGGGGATTTTACTTCGTCCGTTGGCCGTTATTAATTGAATGGGCATTTTCAAGTTCCAGCCAGGAACATCCAATTTAATCAAGTCTGGAAAAATTCTGGGCATATATGCCGGCATTTCGGCAATAACAAATTTTTGGCGCAACATGGAAAGCATCATATCAAAATTTGAAACCTGAAAATCAATATGGTGACAATTGGTCAAAATTTCATCATATTTTGGATTATATCTGGAATATTCTTCACACAAACACAAATGATGATTTTGGCGCAAATCATCCATATCTTTTGGCATGCCGTAAGCATCTATATATTTTTGTGTTGTCATGAGAGCGAAAACAATTTTACCTTCACAAATTGTGTCAACATTCGGCCATTTTTTCTGCATATAAGTTGCGCAGACATCCACGCTTTTCAGCACACTTGGACTAGATATAATTCCATCATAAAAATTGCAAGTCACAGAGGGATACATCTGTTTAAACAAATCCAAATACCGATGAAAAGACATCAATGTTGCCGATGTTGCCTGCAAGGTTATGCTGATATTTTGCATTTCGCCATGAAAACGATTCGTCAGCTCCGAAACTTTTTGCGTGCATTCTTTGGCTTGAGTAAATACCTGTTCACCAAGCAATGTTAATTTAAACCCATGGCTTGTCCGCGTCAGCAATTCGCTTCCAACCATTTCTTCAAGCAATTTCATTTCCTTGGAAAGATTTGATTGTTTTAAACCTAGTTCTTCGGCGGCGCTCTTCAACTGGCCGTGCTCCACAACCAATTCGTAGTGCGACAGCAGTTTAAAAAGCAGAATGTCTCCTCTCACAGACATTTTGGCACCTTTATTACATACAATCTTTCCGTGAATTAAACCATTTACTTTAATAATAGTTATTCATTTTAAATGAGTCAATAGCCCCTTTTTATAATTCATACATATATTTTTTGGGTATTTTGTTTTGTGGAAAATTCGTTATTATAATTTTATCCACAAAAAATTAGGAGGATATCATGAATTTAGAAATTAATCACAATATTAAAATGCCTAACCGCATTTATCAATCTTTACAAATGTTAGAAACAAGCTTTTTGAAATATAATCATAAAAACGAACTTAACAAACTACGAATTTTAAACTGCGAGTTTGATACATGTCGCAATAATTTTTTCAATTAATACAGTTTTAGGAGAACCGAAATGAATCAACAACAATTTGCTTATGTTAACGCAATTTATGATATTGAAGACAATTTGGAAGAAGTTAAAAACTATTTTAAGAATCATGGCTTCTTAAATGAATATAAAATGGCGGTAGAAATACAAACCGTGTTCCGAAGTGGCATATCGGCCCGTATGGATTCTTTGGAAAAACGTACTTTGAATTAGAAAAAAAGCAAATTCCGACCCATTTTTAAAAAATTTTACACATTTATAAAAAAATATATAGACTTTTTCAAAAAACTATTTTATAAAATGTTTCGTAAATGATGGTCGGGTAGCTCAGCTGGTAGAGCAAAGGACTGAAAATCCTTGTGTCGGCGGTTCGAAACCGTCCCCGACCACCAGTTCAAAAGCCTTGGTAAATCCAAGGCTTTTATTTTATCCTATTTCACATAGTGGTATTTACAAGAAATTATTTGCAAACCATCATCCACAACCTTATAAACAAGCCGGTGTTGCTGGTATCTGTAATGTTTATTTTTTTAATAAAATACCAAATTCTTTAATATCTGTATTACAATATTGTGCAATTTTTGCTGGCGAAAGAGGTAGATGCCCTGAACAAGCATAATAGTTTCCATGGGTGTCCCCTTCTTTGCAATCTTCACCTTTATCCATTATTTCTTCTTCAAGAAGGGCTGAAACATAGCCAATGGTTATGCCAACAATGCCGGAACTTTGTTCCGTTCCCCAATTTGCTGTTCCAAGAGCAATGCAGGCGTTTTTACTAAGGTCCTTAAAAACAATTTTAAAATATTGTGACATATCATAACCTCCCTGGGCAACTATAACCTCTCCTCCAAAAACATTTTTAATATCCATGTAATATCCCCAGTCACTAGGTGATGTTTGTAAATCACTGGGAATAATTCCCATTTCAACAGCAGTTTTATTGGTTAGTCCGGCAAAATCTTTTTGTTGTGCATAAAGAGTTCTTGTGTTTGTTATTATTTCAGTAATCTGCTGCATTGTTTTATTAATTTTAAATTGTTCCATTGCTTTGGAATAACCGGCAATACCGCCGACACTCAGCACCCCAATGATGGCGAGAACGCCAAGCATCTCAATCATACTTCGGCCACACTGCGCGCCATCTGCTAGGAATTTTCTCGCTCGTCTACCTCTTTTGTACACGTCGCTTAAAAATCCCGTTGTATCTGACGCACATTGCAGCCGAAGATTATTATGGTCATTCTTTTTGGGAAAAATACTTTTCACAACATCCTTGTCATTCTCGGGCTTGACCCGAGAATCTAGATTCTCGGGACGGGCTAAAAGCCACGCCCGAGGATGACATTTGAAAGACACCCGAAAATACCCGCACATAAAACTTTTTTTAATTTTATACATATTTCTAACTCCATTTCTTTTGTAAAAAAACAAAACCCGCGTTTTAACAGCGGGCGGATGTTAGTAAACCGTATATCCATAAACGGCTCGGCTTATTTGGCCGAAACCTTATTAGGCCGACATCCGCTCAGCAGCAGAAATCGGCATATAAAATTTAAGTCGCTATGCATAAACGACTATGGATATAAAAGGGTTACTACGCCCTAGATAAATAAAAATTCATCTATATAGACTTTAACGATACGTTTGCTAAAAGTAAAGAAGTTAATTAAAACGAATCGATATTTATTCTCTTTTAGTTAAATCTTAACCTATATTTTTTAAGCTTGGTACAAACGAATTTAAAGGAGATAGAAATATGAAAAAATTTATACTTGGTATCTTAGCTGCTTTTTCAATGGCAACAACCGTATTCGCCGCAGAAGTTAAAGATCCAGAAAACACCTTAGTCATGCAACTCAAAGATGGTACTGTTCTTATTGAAATGTATCCGGATGTTGCGCCAAACCATGTTGCCCGCATAAAAGAACTTGTTCGACAAGGCTTTTATGATGGTATTAAATTTCATCGTGTTATTGATGGGTTTATGGCTCAAACCGGTGATCCGACAGGTACTGGACGCGGCGGCAGTGGTAAAAACCTTAAAGCCGAATTTAACCGCAAACATCACGGCCGTGGCACTGTTTCTATGGCCAGAGCAGCTTCGCCAGATTCCGCCGATAGTCAATTTTTTATTTGTTTTGCAGATGCCGGATTTTTAGACGGTCAATACACAGTTTGGGGACAAGTGATTTCAGGCATGGAATATGTTGACCATATTAAAAAAGGTAATCAAAAGTATAGTGGAACTGTAATTGATCCAGATAAAATTATATCTATGAAAGTACTGGCCGACATCCAGAAATAAGTCGTATTTTTAATTAGTTAACACCGCGATCTGCGGTGTTTTTTTTATATACAAAAAGAGCCTTTGTTAACCCCAAAAGTTAAACAAAGGCTCGCGGGACGGGAAAAAGCTACATGTTATCAGTCACACCCGCTCGCTTTCTTTTCTTCTTCACCGTGCCACGTGTGCTTTGATACTCTGTCTGAGTTTTAACTTTACCCTTTTTGAATGCGCCCTTCTCTTTTTTAGAGTTCTTTTGAGCGCGCTGTTCTTTTTGTGCCATAAAGCAAAAAAATTAAAAGTGAAACATAAAAGTTTAATAAAAATTCAAATCTTTTTTGTTTATAGCCTTTTTCATTTTTTTTGTCAATATATTTTTTAAAATATTTTATAAAGAGAAAGGCCATAAAAAACGGCCTCTCTCTTTAGATAATTATCGCATTAGTCAACAATCATTGCGGTTAAATCAGCTTCAGAAACCACTTGATCGTCAACCATTCCAACACCGTGAAAAACAAAGATACTACGGCGTTCTTTGATTTTTTCGACATGCATTCTGAGTTGGTCTCCAGGGCGAACAGGCTTGCGGAATTTCACACCATCCACAGCCATAAACAGCACACTACGTTTTTTATTGGCATAGTCAGGATCCGCACTCATAACCACACAACCGGCTGATTGCGCCATAGCTTCAATTTGCAAAACGCCCGGCATAATCGGATTACCAGGAAAATGCCCTTGAAAAAATTCTTCATTCATCGTTAAGTTTTTTATACCCACGCCTTTAACACCAGGTTCTTCAACTTCCAATCTATCCACCAATAAAAATGGATAACGGTGTGGCAACATCTTCATGACTTCATCAATATTATAAATCTTTTTATCAGACATTTTTATCTCCTTATTTTTTTGAATTTTTTTGCAAGAACGCAACCTGACGCATAAAATCCTTAAACGGCACACAAGGACTTCCCATCATCACAGCACCATCTTCTATGTCACGCATAACGCCTGATTGAGCGGCAATCTGCACACCGTTACCAATATGTAAATGGTCTGCCAAACCAACCTGTCCGCCGCAAACAACATAGTCGCCCAAAGTGCAACTGCCGGCAATGCCAACTTGTGACACAATTACGCAACCGCGTCCCAATTTGTCATTATGGGCAATCTGCACCAAATTATCAATGCGGCAACCATCACCAATAACCGTATCATCCAATGCGCCTCTGTCAATACAACTATTCGCTCCAATTTCAACATCGTTGCCAATAATCACTCGTCCCAACTGCGGTATGCGATGATGTTGCCCGCTCATCAGCTGAAAACCGAATCCATCTTGACCAATGCGCACGCCAGTGTAGATATAGCAATTATTTCCGATTAAAGCATACGAAATATACGCACCAGCCCCCACTCGGCAAGCGTTGCCGATTTGACAACCTTGAGTAATAACCGCATTAGCTTCAATATAGCAATTTTCACCTATGACAACATTGTCTTCAATCACAACGTTTGGACCAATATAGCATCCATTGCCAATGCTGGCGAACATAGAAATTTTAGCGCTGGGATCGATATCTGCCACACATTCTTTTTCGGAATACATATATTCGTTTAAACGAACAAAAGCTTCTTTCGGATTTTCACAAACCAAGGTAATCACATCCGCTGGTAAAAACTGTTGCAAATTTTCTGTGGTGACACAGGCTTTAGCCTTTATTTCAGAAGCTTTCTCCTTGCTTTTTCGGTCATAGAAAAAACAAATTTCATCACCCTTTGCGGATTGCATGGTTGCGATACCTTTAATACTTTCTTTGGCTTTTGAAGAATCGGACAATACCGCGCCCGTAACCTTAACCACATCTGCCAAAGTTACGTTTTCTTTAATATTATAGAATTTTTTATCTACCATAATTTTCTCCTAGAGACTTGTTCCAAAGTTTAAGCGGAACACTTCTGTTTCATCATACTTTTCTTTGCTGATTGGGAAACCAAAGTCAATATCAATTTTACCCATAGGAGACATCCAATCAAAACCAAAACCAATGGAACTGCGAATTTTTGATGAATAATCAATTTTCTGCGAATCGAAATTATCCGGTTTACCTAGCATACCTAAATCCCAAAATGTACGGCCCTTAATTCCAAGTTCATCCAAACCAATAGGGAAAGTCATTTCAGCCCCCGAATACATCATCCAGTTACCACCTAAAGCATCTTTTGTGCGTTTATCACGCGCGCCAATTCCCGCGAATTGGAAACCGCGCAATGTTTGACCGCCTAAATAGTAACGATCGGATAAACGAACGTTTTCTCCGCTATAACCAGCAATGTAGCCACCGGTTGCAAATAGTTTGAACGTATAATAATCGGCAAGCGTATAAAACTTATAAGCTTTGGCATCAAATTTATTATATTTATCATCTCCACCAACACCGGCGAAATCGTTACCAAATGACAAATAGTAACCTTCTTTTGTGTTAATGGCGTTATCACGTTTATCATAAACAAATGTTTCACCAATCACAGATGCCGTACTGCTTCCTTCTTCTGCTTTAACAAACTCGGATGCATACGATTTAACATGATTTACTTCATTTTTGCTCAAAGTATAACGCGCATAATGATAAAAATCATCGGTATAATTCCAACCAAAACGAACACGACCACCTTTTGAGCTTGTGTCATATGATGCTTCATCTTCATAATCTTGTTCCGTCATAAACAAATCGGCTCCGGCACTTAATCGACGCCCCAAGAAATACGGTTCTGTAAAGCTAATGTCATAATCTTTTGTTCTTTGGGAAATACCAATATTGAATCCCAACTCTTGTCCACGGCCACGAAAGTTATTTTCGGTCACGCCGGCACGCAATAAAGCGCCGTTTGTTGTAGAATAACCCACACCAACATTGAAATATCCTGTCGATTTTTCTTCTACATTAACATTAACATCCGCTTTATTTGGACCAGTTGGTTCCGTTTGAATATCAACCTTGCTGAAATAGTTCAAATTTTCAACATTACGCCGAGAATCGCGCAACTTTGAAACATTGAGCGCATCCCCTTCATCCAAACGAAATTCTCGACGGATAACTTCATCTAAAGTTCTATCATTTCCAGTAATATTGATTCGATCAACAAATACTCTTTGGCTTTCAGAAATGGTAAACACAACATCAACTGTTCCTTTGGCATTATCTCGAACCAAATCAGATTCAACATCAACAAACGCAAAACCTTTTTTGCCTAGTGTTTCTGTCATTTTACTGATTGATTTATCAATTAAATCAGCACTATACCAATCACCTTTGCTCAATTCAACATCACCATATAATGGCTTTACATC
>JBNMLT010000027.1:0-9867 GCA_050874965.1 Alphaproteobacteria bacterium | reverse complement strand
CATTAATGTTCATGGCCATGCCTCGGCTATTGTACGAGGCGTCAAACAACTTTCCGGCGCGCCGGTCATGTCAACAGATTTACGCGCCTCTTTTGCTTTGATTTTAGCCGGTTTGGTAGCGGAAGGCGAAACCATTGTCAGTCGTGTGTATCACCTTGACCGAGGTTATGAGCGTTTAGAAGAAAAATTTAAGGCCGTCGGCGCCAATATTGAACGCATAAAAGAAAATGATTAAATTATTTTTAAAATACGTTTTATACCTCGAAAAAATTTAACAAACCTCTTGCACCGGCCATTATAAAATCCCATATACATAAGTATGTTTTAGAGGGAGAAATATAATGAGTAAAAAGCAAAAATTTAAAACTGAAGTCAGCAAATTGTTAGACATCGTCATCAATTCGCTGTATTCTGAAAAATACATTTTCTTGCGTGAATTGATTTCCAACGCCAGTGATGCTTGTGACAAACTGCGTTATTATTCTTTAATGAATCCGGGTATTGCCAAAGATAACGGTGAATTTAAAATTATTATCACGCCAAATGCCGAGGAAAACACGCTAACTATCAGTGACAACGGAATCGGCATGAACAAAGATGATTTAATCAACCATTTAAGTACCATAGCCAAATCAGGAACAGCCGACTTTGTAAACAACGCCAAAGATAACGGCTCGGTTGTAGATTTAATCGGTAAATTCGGCGTGGGTTTTTATTCGGCGTTCATGGTGGCGAACAAAGTAGAAGTCACAACAAAAAGAGCCGGCGAAAAACAAGCCTATAAATGGATTTCCAACGGTGTCGACGGCTTTGAAATTGAAGATGCTGAAAAAGAAAAAATCGGCACAGATATTAAGTTATTTTTAAAAGATGAAGCCAAAGACTTTACTGATACCATTTATTTACGCCATATAATTCGCACCTATTCTGACCATATCAACTATCAGATTGTTTTGGATTTGGGTAAAGCCGGCGAAGAAACCGTAAACACAGGTTCGGCGTTATGGACCAAAAATAAAGCGGAAATCACCGATGACCAATATAACGAATTTTATCATCATATTTCCCGTAATTTTGACACACCGTGGCTACGTTTGCATTTCAAAGCGGAGGGAAGCATTGAATATACTGGATTGCTATATATTCCATCCGAGATGCCGTATGATTTGTTTCAACCTGATAGACAGCAAAGCTTAAAACTATATGTTAATCGTGTGTTCATCTCAGATAAAGTAGATGATTTAATGCCCGCCTACCTGCGCTTTGTCAAAGGAATCATAGATAGCGCCGATTTGCCGCTAAATATTTCGCGTGAAATGCTTCAACAAAATGCCTTAATTGCAAAAATCCGTAGTGGCACGGTTTCACGAATTCTAAAAGAATTGAAGAAACGCTCAGAAAATTATGATGATTATATAAAATTTTGGCAAAATTTTGGGATGGCATTTAAGGAAGGTATTTATGAAGATCCGGTCAATCGTGTTGAAATTGCCGAACTTTCACGTTTTTATTCCACAAATTCAACCGAAAAATTAACCTCCTTGGATGAATATATAGCACGTGTTAAAGAGGGACAAACTACCATTTATTATATCACTGGCGATGATGTCCCGACTTTGCGCAACAATCCGCAATTGGAAGCCTTTAAAGAAAAAGGATTGGAAGTTTTGCTTTTGGTTGATCCAATTGATGAATTTTGGGTGCAAACGCTAACCAACTTTAAGGGATATCCGCTAAAACACGTTTCACAAGCAGATGTTGATTTGAATTTTGAGCGCAAAGAACCTAAAGCCGATGAAGGTAGTTTGAAAAAATTAACCGATTTTATGGCTGATTTATTCAAAAATGAAGTTGGTAAAGTTGTTTCAACCGAAAAATTAACCAAGAGTCCCGTTAGCCTGACAGTTGAAAACGGACAAATGAGCATACACTTGGAACGATTAATGCGCAATCATCAACAGCAAACCGCGTTTGCCAGCTCGCGTATTTTGGAAGTTAACCCTTACCACCCGTTGATTATCAAATTAGCGGATAGCATGTTTAACGATTCTGAACGTCAAACCGTTGAAGAAGTTTGCCACCTATTACTTGACCAAGCTAAAATCTCTGAAGGAGAGGCCATTAGTGATAGCTCTTTCTTTAGTGAAAAATTAAGTGATTACATTTTGCGTGGATGGAATAAATAAGCTAAAAATTAGAACCTTCCCCTTGTTAAAAATAAAGGAGAAGGTTCTTTTATAGCCAATAACGTATAAAATTTACCCGACAACCAATTCCATTTCTGTTTCTGCAGAAGTCAACGTTACTAAAACATTTTTTCCCAATAAAGCTTTCAAATAATACAGCGCCGCATATTGTGATACATTATCTTCTATTTTTTCACCAACTAAAATCTTTTGATAAGCAGCGATTTTTGAAGCTGCCAATTTAAAATCCGAAATAGCGTGCACTTTCATGTTGTCAGCGCTAACACTAATAGATATTTCGCCACTTTTTATATACAGTTCTGCCGCAATCATAACGCAAACACAGACTATTTTTGCCAGTTCGCCAGAAACTTTTTGTAACTTTAATTTTATAGGATTATCTTTGCTGCCGATTGTTTTAAGATATTCTTCACATAAAACAGCTAAATCCGACAACTGCATTTTTTGCGAATCTAAGCCAAACGCCACTCTAAAAAATTTTTGACGAGCAATCAAAGTGTTTGCGCCGGTTTGTAAAATGTTTTTCGTATCTTCTTCCAGCTGACCACCATCCTCTTCTATCAATTCCAAGGCACTGGAGACGGCGCCAATACTACCAATCAAATCGTGGCTCACACGTGTGCATACAAGTTCGGTTAATTCCGTTTTGCTTAGTTCCATTCTTATTTTCTCCTAAAATGTATAAACATCCGTATTCATAAAACGCATGTCCTCTCGCGACATTCGTGTATAGTCTAAATCCAGCAACATGGAATCATATAGCATCAATTTTCCCGTTGCCGCTTGCAAGTACGGTTTATTTTCACCGAGACCCCAAATAACTTGTTCTTTATTATCGGGAACGCCGTATTTTTGATTGATTCGTTTCCAAAAGTCATAAATTTTAATATTACGCAAATAATCTGCCTTGGCGCCACTACCTTTTATGTTTGCGGCATCACTATGATACACAATGCGATAAGCTTTATTTCCCGTAAAATTACTCGTGAAAAAAACATGCATACTTTCTTTTGTTTTAAAGTTACTAAAATACAATTGCTCAATATACTGATAGTTATTTTTTTGTGCCATTTTTATCACACAGGCTTCAGTTCGTTCATACCCCACAACATTTTGATTGCGACATTGTTCTTCATAACGCCATCGAATAAAATTTGGAATTTCATATTTTTCACTTGTTTTTTGATAACCGCTTTTTTGCAAAGCTTCCACAACTTGTTTAACCGGCATTCGCAACATAACGCCGGATATATTAAAAACAGAGGCATTGGTTCGATATTGATTTGTTTGAGAATCTGTTCCGGAAGATATAACCTGAGCACCTTTTTCAGCCACAGTGCTAACCAAATTATTCAACCATGTTTTATTGTCGTCCGAATCTTGAGAACCAACCTTACCGGCTGTTTCTTCTTTTACATAAGTCCGCAGGGAGCTATCTTCCTTTAACAAATCAGGAGATAACTCTTTGCTTTTTTCTTCTTCCGCTTGCGCGGAAAAGGCTGAAAAAATAGCAAATATCGACAAAGCAACAAGTATTCTCCACATGTCCGTTTTTATCCTAAAGAAAGTTATTTTGATATATAATGTACGTTATTCTTTTTAAAAAAGGTTTAATAACTTGCCGTTTTATTGTTTACATCTCTCAAATTAAAAGATATTTTGATTTTATCAAAGGAGAAAATCATGGAACCAGTCGTACAAATTATCGGTGCCGGTCTGGCGGGTTGTGAAGCCGCTTGGCAGCTTATTAAACGCGGCATTCATGTTCGTGTTTTTGAAATGAAGCCTCAAAAATTTTCACCGGCGCATAAAAATGATAATTGGGCTGAATTGGTTTGTTCCAATTCATTGCGCTCTGATGACGCCGAGCATAATGCCGTTGGATTAATGCATGAGGAAATGCGCCGATTCGGCTCTTTAATTATGGAAGCGGCGGACCAAACAAAAGTTCCGGCAGGTGGTGCTTTGGCTGTAGATAGAGATGGTTTTGCCAAATTTATTACAGAAAAAATAAAAGCCTCTCCGCTTGTTGAAGTAATTAACGAGGAAGTTACGGATTTTCCAACCTCAGACGCCCCATTGACAATCATTGCCAGTGGTCCTTTAACCAGTGTGGCTTTTATCGAGGCCATTAAGAGCAAAATTAATCAACAATCTCTCTCTTTTTATGACGCCATCGCTCCGGTTGTTTACAAAGAAAGCATTGATTTCTCAAAAGCTTGGTATCAATCACGTTATGACAAAGGTGATAAATATGATTATATCAACTGTCCCATGACCAAAGAAGAATATTACAAATTTGTTGATGAACTGCTTAAAGCGGAAAAAATGCCTTTTCATGATTTTGAAGAACCGCACTATTTTGATGGTTGTCTGCCAATTGAAGTTATGGCTGAACGTGGTGTTGACACACTTTTATTTGGTCCACTAAAACCTGTGGGATTAACAAATCCGCACACCACGCAAAAACCTTATGCGGTTGTTCAATTGCGCCAAGATAACAAAGAAGATACCTTGCGCAATATTGTCGGCTTTCAAACAAAAATGAAATATGGAGAGCAAACACGCATTTTTCGCATGATTCCAGGATTAGAAAATGCTGAATTTGCCCGTTTAGGCGGTATTCATCGCAACACTTTTATTCAAAGTCCGATTCTTTTGGATCAGTTTTTACGCCTAAAATGCCAACCAAACATAATGTTTGCCGGTCAAATTAGCGGCTGCGAAGGTTATGTTGAAAGCGCAAACATGGGCATGCTGGCCGGTTATTACGCCTCTTGTTTTGCCAAAGAGCAAACCCCCATCGTTCCACCCAAAACAACCGCCACCGGAGCAATACTTGGTCATCTTCTAGACACAACCGCCGACTACCAGCCCATGAATATCAATTTTGGCATATTTCCAACGATACAAGGCGAAATAACGTCCAATGGCAAATTTCACAAAATAAAAGGCGCAGACCGAAAAGCCGCTTATTGCAAACGTGCTCTTAATAATTTTACCGCTTGGTTGGAGCAAATAAATGTTTGATGGCTGTGATGTTTCCAAGCTTGCCGCTCCCCAATATCGTCCGTTGCTTTCAGACTATCTCCTTTATCTTCAGCTAGGATGGCAACATTTTGAAAACATAAATTTACCTTCAGATGTTCGTTTATCCAAAATACACTTATTAGAAAAAGCTCTACGAAAGCCAACCCCCGTACATGGTGTAATTTTTAGGCTTCAAAATGCTTTTGTTAAAGAAAATATCACATTATCAATCCTTCTAGAGCCTCTTTCCGCTTGGCGTTTTTTAGCAGAAAACAAATTGCCAACTTCCGGTTCACAATCTTCAGAAATCTTAAATCGATTGATATCACCACTGGCCCGGCTTGTTTTGGCTTTAGATAATGAGAATCCTTGCACCTATTTTCCCCTCACATCTCTTTTGGTTTTATTATTTATGTTAGAGCAATTCAAAACCTCTGCCGTTTTTCAAAAAAAGACCAAAATGAGCAAAAAACAAAAAGAGAACAGACTTTCCGGACTTTATAAAAATTCAAAGATTTTACTTTCTTTAATAAAAAACAAAAGATTAAAATTCCGACTTGCACTCTTATTAAACACCGCTCGTTTACATACTGATTTTTTCAAAAATAATAAACAGCGCTCTCCTACTTTTCTTGACTACAGCGGCATCCTTTTATATAGTGTATTACAATTTTTATTCATTAAACAAAAATCTGTTGAAAATAAAGGAATATAGATGTTATCGGTCGGAGATATCGTAAAAAAAAGCCAACCTTCTTTGTTTTGGTGTATGAGAGGATTACCAAAATCACAAAGAGAGGCTATTTACACATTGTTTGCTTTTTGCCGACATATCAGCAATATCATTCGCTCATCTATGACTTCGGACGAAAAAATAGAGCTTTTAAAAGCTTGGAAAGAAGAGCTGGACAATATCTATGATAAAAAAATCCCAACAACAAACATTGGAAGAAAAATTTACAAAAATTGCATGCGCTTTAATTTACCCAAACAGCAATTCTCTGAAATATTAAACAGCGCGTTTCTAGATGTGCCGCAACCGTTGCAAGCACCCTCGCAAAACATTTTTGAAAAATATATATACGGTTCCGCCGTTGTTCCGCTTAACTTGGCTCTCATGATTACTGGTGGCGCAAAACCTGCCACCCGCGAGAAATTGGCGCAAAGTCTGGGACACGCCTTGATGATTACTTATATTTTGCGAGATATTAAAGACGATGCAAAGTCCAACCATCTTTTTATTCCGCACGAATTACTGCAACAAGCCAATGTCAGTAAAACCTCACCCATGGCAGTTGTTGAAGATAAAAATCTTTCGGAAGCTAGAGAAGCTCTTTCTTTGGAAGCAAAAAAATCTTTTGACACCGCTTTGCGCTTTTTAAATAAAATGAACAAGCAATCTGTTATGCCGCTGCACTATTTAGCAAATTTAAGCCTTTATTATTTCAACAAAATGAATGACCGCGGTTGGGAAATTATTTCTCCCAAACCCCATATCACAAAATTTAACAATATAAAACTGATCGTCAAAACACTCTTTGCTTAATCAATGTCTTTTACCTTAAAGCTTGTATAAGAGTAGCCTTCTGGATATTTTTTTTCAGCGTCTTTAATAGCTTGATTAAACAAATCTTTAATTTTAATCAACCGGTTATTTTTTAACAAAGTTTCCTTAGGTAAAGGGCGCAAGACATCAAAACCCTGCTCACCGGCACCCACAAAAGGATCCACAGCACAAGAAATAACTTTGTCAGGATAAAAAGATGTTCCATCATCTTTTAGTAAAGGCTCGCCATTAATATAAATTTGTGTTATATACCCTTCTTGTGTATCATTGCGACAGCGGCATTGCAATTCAACATTTTGCGAACATTGCAAAAAACGAGTGTTTCCAGTTGGAATAAGATAGCGGAATTTTACCGCATTGTTAAAAACTTCTTTTAATTCTTGCGGAGATAGCAGAACTGTTTGCAATGGCACATCTGCCGAAAAAGCACGTTCCAAATTATAATGAGTTAAGATTTTATCTTTTTCATAACGCAACGCATGAGTCGTATAGCCCGTAGAAATAAAGGCTATATCCGTTTTGGCGCATATTTGCATACAGTCAGCGATGAATGTGCCCAAAGAGCATGGATTCGAATATATTTTTTCTAAGTTTAGAACACTTTTGGCAACCGGAATATTCAAACCAAATTTTTCTTCAAAATTAGCAAGTGGCTTTTCAAAAATCGAATTAATCGTTGTTTCCTTTACATTGATTTCTTCTAAAAAATGCAAATTTGTTTTATTCTTTAAGAATTCCATTCCAAAATGAAGCATCGTTTTGCTAAAAGCCTGAGGATAATAAATACGACGTTTAGTGTCTGGCGCAACAGGAGAATGCTCATGTCCGCCCAGCAATAAATCCAATCGAATTTCTTTTTCTTTCGCGACTTGATAGAGGTCATCACTGCATGCTTCCAAAGCATGATTTAAAACAATTAAAGCATCTGGTTCTATATGTTTCACAACATCGGACATTGCTGCAAAAGTAGATGGAATATCCGTCAAAACAACACCATATTTGTTCAAACGAATTTGGTTTATGCAAAACGATGTTATCATCACTTTTTTATGATTAATTTCCAGCAATATATAAGGATCCACCCAATTTGGACAACGTCCGGTGTTCAAATCCAGTAAATTAGCACACAAGACATGTATATTTGACTGGTTAAAACGCTTGGCAGCTTGCTGTAAAAATTTAAAACTATCCAAATTAAAGCCAAAATCATTATTTCCCAGAGCAATCACAATTTTAGCTTCGGGCAACTGTGAGCGCAAAGTTTCATAGCTTTGTATGCTCAACTCACGGTCATAAATTCCTTTAAATAAATCTCCGCAATCACAGATTAAAGTATTTTTTCCGCCATCTGGCGCTTTTTTAATTATTTCACTAAACAAACAACAGAGCTTACGGGTTTCCTGATGAGAATCCGTTAATGCAAATATATCTATATTTTGACCTAAATTTTCCATTTCAATTTCGCTTGATGTTGTCAAAATACATTTATTTTAAATTTTATCAATAAAAAATTAAAAAATTTTGCCTTAAATTACAAAAAAACAAAAATACGGAGAAATCACAATGAAAAAATTACTATTTTTAACATTTTGCCTATTGTCTGCGTGCGCACAAGACCCATACAAATTAAAAATAGACAACTCCTTGGCCAATGCGCACGGGCAAAGTGTTTATTTCAGAAGCAGTCTCCGTAGTTCTTATGCCGGTCAAATCCGCCGCGTTCTCAGTAAAAAATTTGGCGAAATTGGCTTAAAAACCGCAACATCCGCTGAAAATGCCGACTTCATAGCTATTTTTGACATAGAAACTTTTTATAAACAAAGTGGAAAGTACAAAGACGCCGGCTATGCCAACATGTCTCCATCAGATGTTTTGTTCAGCGATGACGAAAATTCCTCTTCACAATACTATTCCGGCAACGCCAATTTGCAAACAAACCGAGATGAAACTTGCTTTACCCTAAATATTGGGCGCAAAGGCACGTCCCGTGTGGCTTATAATTCTTCTTTTTGCGCAGACACGACTTATGAAACGGAAGATTTTTTACCATTTGTTCTTAACATTTATGAAAAATACGCCACCTATACTCAAGCCAACGTCGGTGTGCAATGCTTGACCGATATAAACGGTTTAATTTCGTGCGATACAGTTCATGATAGACAACAAGCATTTATCAACTCTCTATGGATAGATCGTCAAATAGAAGATTAAATTTTTAATAAACGCTTTTTTGCCGCTTTAAATTCATCTTCAGAAAGCAAACCATCTTCCTTTAGTTTTGCCAGCTTTATCAGCTGTTCAATTTCTGTGCGAGGCAAAGGCAGCCAACGCCGCAATAGTAATGTATACGTTCCAAAAATCAATATGTAAAAAACAAAAAACGCCATAAAATCAAACCACAAGCTAAAACCGCATAGATATATTAACAAATATTCACATAAAGCGGCCAAAACAAACATTGTAGCATGCAAGGGATGCAAAATCATTAAAACCAATGCCCATAACGCCAGCATAATTGTTGCCAACAACAATGAAACCGTTACCCCTAACACGCTACCGCCTAAAGATAAAAATGAAAATGATGATAATATTCCGCCCATGCTGTCTCCTATTTTATAATCACAAACTAAACCGTGGTAAACAAAAAATCAATAAGAAAGCATAAAACTTAAATATTTCCTTGACATTCGCAATGGCTCTGCATACTTTTTAAAATATAATTTTGGGAGGAAGAGGATGAAAAAAGCAGAAAACGTAAAAGAATTTGTTGAAAGAATAGACGCGAGTAAAAAGGTGAATCCGAAAGATTTGTCATCGGATCAGGATTTAAGCATCGCAATAATGAATCTGATATCGATAGAAGAACACTTGGTGTTTTCTGGAGCAAAGACCGGAAAGACAGCGTATTACGATTTGATAAAAGAAATCAGAGAAACACGAAAGAACTTGCTACAAAAAATAATTCCGAGTTATGAGGGAGAGGTTTGGTGCATGTCCAAACATTTGTTGGCAACATCCATGCGTCTGATGGAAGTGGGCACCAAACAACAAACATTGGGACAT
>JBNMLT010000026.1:0-9901 GCA_050874965.1 Alphaproteobacteria bacterium | reverse complement strand
GATATGGAAATTCCGGAGTTTTTAGTGAATAACGGAGCCTCGGTATATCGCACAGATGTGTTTGGAAATAATGCGCTTATTTTGTTGATATTAAATGATAATATGACAAAAGAACAAAAGTTGAATGGCGTGGCATATTTGATAAATGAGGGAGCGGACATAAATTGGCTGAATGTTCAGGCACAAACACCGTTGACCACGGCTTTGGCAAAAATGGAGTTGGATATTGCAAATTATTTAATTGACCGTGGTGCAATTTTGTATCCGGCAAGATAAATACTTATGTTGAAAAACAAATTGAAATCCTAGCAAATGTTATATAGAACGGCGCAGAAATGTGCTGTTTTTTGTTATTTCCTACTTTTATTTTCCGCCAACCCCGCTTTTTAGATTTTTGGTAACGGCGAAACATTCTCGGAAATATAGCGGTGCAAGGTAGTCCAAGTGCAGCCCATAATTTTAGCGATTTGTGATTTTGAAACATTCTTGCTTAGCAACTCCATAATCTTTTTGTGATTTCGGCATAATTTGCGAAACCCTTTGCCGTATGGTCTGCCCAAATGTTTGCCGTCATTTTTCAGGCGTTTTAATGATTCTTTGGTGCGCTGCGAAATAAGTTGGCGTTCAATTTCCGCCGACAAGCCGAAAGCAAACGCCAAAACTTTGGACTGGATGTCGGCTTTCAGATGATAGTTTTCTTTTATGGTGATGATTTCACAGCCTTTTTCTAGACATTGCTGTAAGATATTCATAATCTCCAGCATATTGCGTCCCAAGCGGCTGATTTCTGTACCGATAATAGTATCGCTGGCGTTGAGTTTATCCAACAATCTGCTTAATTTACGTTGCTGTAAAGGTTTGCGGGAAGAGATTGTTTCTTCAATGTATTCATCAATTTTGAGATGATTTTTAGCGGCGAAAGTATCGATTTCAAACCGTTGATTTGCACAATTTTGCTGGTCGGTGCTAACTCTGATATATGCGTAAGTTGTCATTTTATAATCCTTTGATATTACAATGTTAATTATCAAAAAAACTATATAAAATAAATGACCGTTTATGGAGAGGTATTTTTGAGAGTTATTCATAGAAATATCTAAAGGTTATATTAACCTGTAATAATTATTCTTTTCAAAATCTTATTGACAATCTTATAGGTTATCATTATCCTATAAAAACTATATCAACTAAACGGTCGTTTATGGAGAGATGGCGGAATGTATTTAAGAAATATTGTGTATATTATAGCGGCGGCAATTTGTTTCAATATACAAGCAAGTTGGGCAAGGGTTTGCTTTTTGCCTGCGGCAATATTTGGATGCGGAGATGTTTTAGATATAGAAGTTACTTGCGAAAGCCAAGGTGGTTATGATACAGAAGATCTGTGCTCTAAAGGAAAAAAGAATTCTCAAATATGCTATCCGAATAACGATTGCCATTATCGCAAATGTCAATATGACAGCAAAGCGGATTGCGAAAAACATGTCAACATAAACCGTTATAAATGCTTGTCGGAAACAGTCGGCGACACAACTTGTCATTATGCCGTTATTAAATCTTGCTCTGAAATTGATTCCGAGTATAAAAGCTCGTATGATAGCGATACGGAATATGTGTTAGACACAATAACCGACGCCAACGGCAATAATTGTTACAAGACCCGTAAAAAGTATTGTTCGGAAATGGGATACTCTTTAACTTGTAATGCTTCAATGTATGAAGCTTCAAATAAAATGGCCGATGGTTTTGATGGCGCATGTTATAATTGCATATTGAAACCTTGTGATAAAATAGGAGATAAAACGTTAGAAAGTTCTTGCTTCCCTTATGAAAATCCAGAGCCAGCCGGAATAACGGGAAAAGATGGACCTTGTTTTAAATGCACGAAAAAAAGTTGCTCAGCAATGGGGTATAAGTTGAAATGCAATGACAAAACAGAAACTCCACTAGATTCCGGTTTTAGTTCAGAGTTGGGAAAGTGCTATGTTTGTGATTTAAAAAATTGTTCGCAAATTTCACCAATTGGCACATATCAAAAATCGTGCGGAGAAAACTATGATGATGTTCCGTCATCTGTAACCGGAAAAGACGGCGCTTGTGTGACATGTAAGAAGAAAACGTGTGAGGGAAGACCTACGTCGTGTGCAACAGGTTTTGATTTTATCAATCAATATACAGATGATAATAATGTGACTTGCGGAGATTGTGTTGATTGTACGGATGAAAGCGATGGTCGAATTCCATGTCAGAAGCAGGGATTTTATACTTGCCGCGGCGGCGGGCGCGTTCCGGATGAAACCTCGGAAACGTGTATGTGTGGCGGTGTGACTTGGTATAAAAGATGCTTGGTTGAAGAAACTTGTTTTACCGACCGAGAGGGGGAATGCTATGGAACGGCGAATAAAGAACGTGCTGAAAAAAACTCATATGTCGGCGAACGATGCACAAAAGTAGATGGAACGGTTGTTTATGATTATATGCTATGTTACACCTCTACTAGTTATGAATGTAAGGGGGTTAAATCAAAAGTTGCCGGAAAAAAACAATGCACAGATGGGGATATAGGAATAGGAACGCCTGTATTATGTGGAGGTGAAGAATATTATGATACATGTGATTATGACCCATGTAAAAAAGATGTATATGTTTATACAGATGATTATAAAGGATATTGCTGGGCTGGTACATCATATAATGTAAGTGGGTACTATTATGTTAAAGATAGGTGTACAAGAAGAAATGAAACTGTGGTCAAGTTATATGCAACGTGTGATAAAATTGATTGCGAAGGTAACAGGGGACCGGCGTATGGTAAAAAAGTATGCCCTGACGATAAAGGAAGCGGTGATATGGTTGAGTGCGGCGGTAAAAAATATTGGGATAGTTGCGAAGATACTGAAACTTGTAAGACTGATTATGTCTCTTATGATGGATGTATTGGTACTGGTGGACCTTCAAGGTATCAAACTAATATGGTGAAATGCACAAAACTTGACGGGACAAAGCTTTATTATTATGCGGAATGTGCGTCAGAAACAAAAGACTGTGAAGGCAACGATGCGCCGGCTAAGGGGCTGAGGAGTTGTCCATATGGCACATTCTTAGGCGGAAAGACAGTGAAATGCGGCGGTTATACATACGCGGAGCATTGTTTGACAGAATGTAATTATGAGGAAAACGCTGAGTCATGTCAGGAAAAAGGTCAGACTTTTAATCCTAAATGTAAGGATAATAAAGATGTTTGGTGGGGAGAGTGTCAAAATAAAGGATGAAAAAAAGAGACTGGATTTTTCCAGTCTCTTTTGATAATGAGATTGTCTATTACTCGGTTCGTAAATATATAACCAAGTTTACAAAAGGACTCCATTGATTGTCATATTCGGATGTGGTAATATCCGCTCCACTTTTTCCGTCATCCTCTGGCTTAAAACACATCCTCCTCTTATTGTCATTCTCGGGCTTGACCCGAATATCCATCATCAAGTTCCTGTCATACTCGGGCTTGTCCCGAGTATCCAAAGAAGAGTGGGTGACATGGATTCTCGGAACAAGTCCGAGAATGACGTTTAGAGTGTGTCCGAGAATGACGCTTGAAAGATGTTTCGTATGGGTTCTCGGAATAAATCCGAGAATTGTTAAAATTAAAAGTTGATTGAAATATCCAAAAATTTATCTTTACCTTTTAACCTAATTTGATATACAATAAAGCAAATTTAGGGAGAAAAACGATGCAGGAAGAAACAATTTATTATCATTTTAAAAAAAATTATGTTTGGCTGTTTTTGAATATTTTTGCTTTGATTTTGTTGAGCTCATGCCTGTTTAAAAGTTTGTCATATGCTTGTTGGTGGGAATTTCAAGTTTTGTTTTCTTTATTTGTAATTTCTCTTTTTGTCTGGATTTATAAATATGCTATGAAGCAGCCTATGGCGGTTATTACCGATGAAACCATCAAAATTGACCATTCGAACCCAATTGCGTGGAAAGACATTGAAGCGGCGGAAGAACGTATGGTTAAATGCTGTGGCAAAGAACGTCGGGTAATTGTTCTTTTACCTAAAAAAGACATTGATTACAAATATAATTTTTTGCAAAAGCACAATGGGAATTTTACAGCGTTTTGTCTGCCGTTGTATGGTATTTTAACACCAGAAGATGAGGAAAAAATTTTTCGTATTGTGGCTTCTAAAGTTGGTTTGAAAGCTTTATAAAAAATGCGCAAAGATTTTTATGTTTTTCGTCACGGAGAAACTGACTTGAATGCTCGGGCTAAATTGCAAGGTTCGGGTATGGATGTAGGCTTGAACGAGGTTGGAAAATCTCAAGCTTTACTGCTGGCGCAAAAGTTGAAAGCTTGCCATTTGGAGGTTATATTCAGTAGTCCGCTGAAAAGAGCAATGGAAACCGCACAAATAGTAGCTAAGGCAAATTGTTGTCCGCTTTTTGTGAAAAATGATTTACGTGAATGTTTTTATGGCGATGCTGAAGGTTGCCCCATAGCCGAAATTAAACAGAAATTTGCCAATGTTTATGGCAATTGGGCAAATCCAGATTTTTGGGATATTGCCTATCCTCATGGTGAAACTAAAAAAGCCGCGCTGGAAAGAGTGTGGAAACAGATAGAAGAATTGTCAAAATCTTCATACAATACTATGGGAATTGCTATTCATGGCGGTACAATGGGAAGTTTGCTTAATTATCTTCATTATGACGTTGAACGTGTTGAAAATTGCGCGGTTTTTCACTTGGTTTATGATAATAAATGGCAAATTGAAGGTGGATTGTTTTAATCGTTTGGTCTTTTTTATTAGATTTTCGTCTTAAATTATGCTAAACTAAGGCATATATTATTATCAAGGAGGAAAGTATGACCAAACCTATTGTTGTTGGAATCGGTGAACTTCTATGGGATATGTTGCCAAATGGCAAGCGTGCCGGTGGAGCACCGATTAATTTTGTATATAACGCTACACAACTTGGCGCGGATGGTTATGCCATTAGCGCGGTAGGCAAAGATGATCTTGGTGATGAGATTATCCGCGAATTGGAAAAAAGCCATATCCATTATGTGTTGCAACGCAATGAATATCCAACCAGTATTGTTGAAGTGGCTTTAGATAATGGAATTCCTACATATACAATTGTTGAAGGTGTGGCGTGGGATTATCTGGAAGCAACACCCAAAGAAATTGATGTGGTCAAAAAAGCCAACGCTGTTTGTTTTGGAACTTTGGCTTTGCGCTCAGACAAAACAAAAAAAGCGGTGTTGACATTATTGCAAAATGTGCCAAGCACGGCTTATAAGTTGTTTGATGTGAATTTACGCAGTGATTATTTTTCAAAGAAGCTGATTGACGAGTTGTTGCAAGAGGCAAATGTTTTCAAAATCAATGATGAAGAAATGGTCAAAGTACAAAAATTATTTGACTTAAATCTTTCTGATGAAAAAGTTTGCCATTGGTTTATTCAGCAATATAATTTAAGTTACTTGATTTTTACGGCTGGTGAAAAATATAGCATTGTTTACGCGGCTGACGGTGAAACTTCTTATTTGGAAACGCCAAAGGTTAAGGTCGCAGACACTGTGGGAGCCGGTGATTCTTTTTCCGCTGGTTTTATTATGGGATTGCTGATGGGGAAAACAATGCGCGAGGCGCATAAGCAAGCTGTGGCGACGGCAGCGTTTGTTTGCACCAAGAGTGGTGCTTGGCCGAAATATGAAAAATAAGCCAAAACAAGGAGTAAAGTGATGTTAAAAAAGACTATGTTAAAAAAACTTGTACCGATTATGTTTGCTTTTTTTGCAATGGGTGCGGTTGATTTTGTGGGAATAGCCACAAACTATGTTAAAGTTGATTTTGCCCTTTCAGATACGTTGGCGAACTTATTTACATCAATGACTTTTTTCTGGTTTTTGATTTTTTCGGTGCCGACTGGTTTATTGATGAATAAAATCGGACGCCGCAAAACCGTGTTACTCAGTTTGGCAATTTCTATGTTAGCATTAGTTTTGCCAATTTTTGATTATAATATGGTGGTTATAATGATTGCTTTTTCTCTTTTGGGAATCAGCAATACAATTATGCAAGTTTCATTAAATCCATTGGTTTCGAATATTGTGTCAAAAGATAAAATGTCAAGTGCCTTGACTTTTGGACAATTTGTAAAAGCAACGGCTTCGTTTGCGGCTCCGATTTTGGCCGGTTGGGGGGCGATTCATTTTGGTAAATGGCAAATATTGTTTCCTTTTTTCTTTATTGAAACAGCTATTGCTTATGTTTTGTTGGCTCGTGAAAAAATAGAAGAAACCGAAATTGGTGACACATCCAGCTTTAAGGAATGTTTCAAATTGTTGGGCAATGGCACAATTTTTCTGTGCTTTATGGCGGTGATGTGCCATGTGGGATTAGATGTGGGCACTAATGTGACCACACCAAAGCTTTTGATGCAAAAATTGGGCTGGACTTTGGAACAAGCTGGATATGCCACCAGCATATATTTCTTTTTCCGCACTATTGGAAGTTTTAGCGGAGCTTATATTTTGGCGAAGTATTCCAATCATAAATATTTTTTAGGCAGCGTATTATTGATGTTGCTGGCTTTGGTTGGGGTGTTTGCTTTCAACAGTAAAGAATTGCTGTATATTTGCATTGCTTGCATTGGTTATGGTAACGCTAATATTTTTCCGGTTGTTTTTTCACAAGCGATGAAAACAATGCCTCAGCATGGCAATGAAGTTTCTGGTTTGATGATTATGGGAATTTTTGGTGGTACGGTTTTTCCACTTTTGATGGGAATTGCCTCTGATTTTGCCAATAATCAGCATGGGGCGGTTGCCGTGATGATGTTATGCGCGATTTATTTATTGGGAATGAGTCGAAAGGTTAAAGATTAATAACTTGGACAATTAAAAAATGCCGCTGTGAAAAAGCGGCATTTTTTGTGGTTAATTTAAAGCCCATTTCAGGAGTTTTAAAATCACGATGGTGGCAAAGCTAACCATTCCAGCGTCTATTCCATTGAATAAAATTTGAAATATGCAGGCGCAAGCTTTGTCCATTATTTCACCAGTCCAAAAGACTTCTGGAACAAGCGGGTTCGGTAGCACAAGCGTCAACCCAATTAAAAACAAAAAAAGCATACGGGAAAAACGCTGTAGGCCCGTACCTTTAATTTCCAGAAAATCTCCATGTTTTTCTCTGGTAAAGTAAACAATTGATGTTAAAATGACAACACCAACCGCATAGATAATAAAAAGAAGCATAATGATAAAAAATTAATAGTTCAACAATGGTTTTAATATGTCATTTTTTTCTTTTTTTGTCAATTATTATTTAACGGCAAATGCATTCTGGCGGCAAGTTGCAGTAATGTCTAAATTTGGGTTGTATAAATGCGTTTGTACTTCAGCCAATCCTAAAATTGTGTGAAAAAAATTGTCCTGAGAATGAGGCTCGGTTGATTTTTGTTGTAGGCAAGGGCTGTTTATTTCTTTTTTCATCTCTGGAGAAAGCCAGAAAAGCAATGGAACTTGTGTTTGCGTGGCTGGCGCAAAAGCGTAAGGAAGTCCGTGCAAATAAGTGTTGTTTTCACCAAGAGATTCTCCATGATCGGATATATAAACAAGACTGTCATCGCGGTGTTTATCTTTATTATTTTTCAAAATATCGATGGCGGACGACAGAATATAGTCAGAGTATAAAATGGTATTATTATAGGTATTGACAATTTGTTCTTTGGAACAACTTTGAATATCAGATGTTTGACAATCAGGTTGAAAACGAGCAAATTTTTTCGGATAACGTTTATAATAAGCCGGACCATGCGAACCAATCATGTGTAAAACAAGCACGGTGTTCCGCCGTATATTTTTTATTTTTTGCTGTAATTTTTGTAATAAGATTTCATCATAGCAAATTCCATTTTCACATTGTGAAAAAACATTTTCAGTTGGAACACGGTTGCATACGCCTTTACAACCATTGTCGTTGTCTATCCATTCAATTTTATAGCCGGCGGTTTGCATAACGTCTAAAAGATTTTGCGTATAAGCGGCATCATCTGTGTTAAATTTTTTGCGATTATAGGCCGAAAACATACAAGGTAATGAAACAGCAGTCATTGTGCCGCAAGAGGCAACATCAGAAAAATAGACGATATCCTGTTTTTTTAATAAGGGATTTGTTTCTTTTTCATAGCCGTTTAGTGAAAAGTTTTGCGCGCGCGCTGTTTCGCCAATGAACAGCACTAAAAGCTTTTTCTTGTCGCTGTTTTTCATTTTTGGCTCTTTATCCAAAATAGCAAAAGTGCGGTTTGTTTGAGCTTTTTTCTTGCAATAGCGAATAAAGGAATATGAATAGTTGATGGTGTTGACCAGTTTGGTTATTTTATTATGATTGCGGCCGACAACCGCATATTCTTTATAACAAGCGCCACCGATAAAAAGAGTGAGTAATAGACCGTAAACAACGTGTTTGAAACGTTGTTTGATTTCGGCGGCGGCCGGTTGATAGTTTACGTGGACAAATATTAGTAAAAAGGCCGGAAGGAATCCAGTTATCAGCATATAGAGCCAGAAGGAAGAAGACATATGCTCCATAGTTTCTCGAGGATTGGTTTCCATAATGTTACGAACCATATTAGAGTCAATATAAATTCCGTCCGCAAACATATAATAATTTGCCGCCGCCGAACATATAAGCAATATTGTTGTTACAAGCTTACCAACATAAGGACAAAACAAAATGTTAAAAAGCGCATATAGCGGAATGAATATAAAAACGCCAAGGGAAAGGGCGAAAATCAACATCATTAAGCTGTCAATTTGGATATTTTGTGTTATGTAGCGCCAAAAAGACAGGTTTAAGATAGTTGAGAAATATAGGGTTATTCCCAAAATTAACAATGTTGATGATATATTCAATTTTTTCATTTTTTTATCCTCATGTTGGTACAATGCCAAAACTAGCGAGGCAATCTGAAAACAATCTGAAAAAAATATAAAAATTTTTCAGATTAAAATAAATTTTTTTTAGATAACATTCAGATTGAGTTCTTATAGAATTTGTCATAAATTGTTTTTATAGGAGTTTGTAATGCAAATTTTATTAGTGGAAGATGATAAAAATTTGGGGCAAGGAATAAAAACTTTGCTTGAAATTGACGGATACAAAGTGACTTTGGCCGAAAATGGCAGGGATGCCATTGATGAATTAAAATTTAGTACGGCGCAATATGATGTTGTTTTACTGGATTGGATGCTTCCAGAACTTTCGGGCATAGAAGTTTGCAAATGGCTTAGAGATATTAAAAAAGGTCATTATACCGGTGGTGTTATTTTTTTGACGGCAAAATCTGAGTTGGACGATTGTGTGCAAGCGCTTGAAGTTGGCGCTGACGACTATATTACAAAGCCTTTTGAAATTCGTGAGCTGAAAGCGCGTATTCACGCTGTGTTGCGGCGAAAGAACAAGCCGTATGTGGACAATGTTTATGAGGCGAAAGGCTATGTTTTGGATTGCACGCAAAACACATTGAGCAATGGTGCTGAAACTTTGAATTTTTCTAAGACGGAATTTAAAATTCTGCAGATTTTATTTGTAAATCACGACAAAACCATCTTACGCGAAACTCTTTTTGAAAAAGTTTGGGGCAATAATCCGGAAATCAGCAGCGCAAATCTGGATTCTTATATTTACAATTTACGTAAAAAGCTTAAAATCTGGCAGGATAGAATGAAAATAACTTTATTGAAAAACGTTGGTTACACGTTGGAACTTAAATGATAAATCACTTAAAAAACAAACTTTTATTTCGGTACGCGCTAATATTGTTTAGCGTGTCTTTGCTTATATTTTGGGGTGGGTACGCCTCATATCGGATTATTTCACGCAATGTTATC
>JBNMLT010000025.1:0-10402 GCA_050874965.1 Alphaproteobacteria bacterium | reverse complement strand
GTTTCTAGCTGCGAGAAAAGTCCTAACACCTTACCTGAAAACTTGGATAGCGTGCGTGAGTGCGCCGGAATTTTTAAGCGACGTGTACAAAAAGAGTACACGAGCGTGAAAATTTCAAGCAGACACCAGCTAAACGAGTTTTCCCTCGGACGAAGCATGATTGAAATGCTGGGCGTTCTCGCCATCATCGGAGTTTTATCCGTTGGCGGAATTGCCGGATACTCCAAAGCCATGGAAAAATTCAAAATCAATAAAACTATACAACAAATTTCTGAAATTACCACAAATGTTCAGACGCTGTATATACAACAAAAAGACTGTGATGGTCTAACTAATAAAACTGCTATTCAAATGGGTGTTATACCAGATGATTTAAATACATTGATGCATGAGTATTATGCGGATGTTAAAAATGCTTTTGGTGGAGATATTGAAATAGAATGCTGGTCTGATACTTATCATATTGCATATTATAATATGACAAAAGAGGCTTGTATGGCGTTGGCAACTGCAGATTGGGGAAGTATTTCATCCCTAGGACTTTTAGGAGTTGGTATAAATGACACGACAGAAGTTATGAATAGCAGTAGTGGTTATGACTGTAACAACAGTACCACTTATGATCTTAATAATACTGGTTATTTTGCTTGTTCCAAATCTTTACCGATACCTCCAACCGTAGCAGCGCAGTATTGCGGTAAAAGCGAGCACTCAAATGCTATTAATGGTTTTGTGATATTTTTCAAAAAATAATTGAATAGTCTACCTATTTCACCGGCAAGCGCAGCGGAATATTGCAACATCTGCGCGGAGGCCGGAAATTGCGGTATAACACTTTTCAGTAAATAACTATTTATCTTCTTTTTCCGTAGGCAAAGGGTAGTCTTGCTTACGGAAAAAGCTTTTACGTTCTTTGCGGCTCATCGACCAAATGTTACCCCAACCATTTATCGGTTGCACTTCATACAATGACTTAAAATCAAAATCACGAGAAAAAAACAATGAAGTGGTTTTTGTATAGTTATTCATCGGGCAAAAGCCGTAAAAATCCACTTGCAATAAATTGGCCTCGCGCAGATATTTCACGGCATTAAAATATTCCAGACTGGTATTAATGCGGTCGCTATCGTCCAATATCACTAAACCACCGGCGGCAAGAGATTTAACAGCGTTCGCGGCACATTCAGCACGGCGTTTGCCATCCACCACAATCACATCATATTGTTCACCATCGGCAAAAATCATATCTTCATAGCCTTGCTTTTCATCGCAATAACGCATTTCCCAATTTGGCGCGTTGAACTCGGCAGAAAATTTTTTAAACCATTCCGGCTTGTCTTCTATGCTAACAACCTTTTGCGCCCGCTTTGCCCAATACATGGAGGAATAACCGGTACCAAACTCAAAGACGCTCTTTTGGCTGTAATCAAACTGCGACAAATATTCAATAGCCGGATATGTGTACCACGGAATCGGATTGCCGTCCCTATCTAGACACACTTTTTCATTCATACTGCGTTCAATGGCAAAATCCTTGCGCCACATATCTATAAACTGCTGAAAACGCTGACTATACATTTTTATCTCTCCTTCTTTGCCTATAACAGCATTTTTTTTAAAAGCCAAGACTTTTCCATTTATCTGCAATATTTATTGATTTTCTAAAAAATTCACCTTATATTTTAGAAAGATAATAAATTAAGGAGAAATTTTATGATAGAATCAAATCAATTTGTTCGCAAATCCGCCATTGAAAGAGTAGATGACGGCTTACGCCAATATATGATAAAAGTTTTTAATTATATGGGCTTAGGTTTGGTTGTCACAGCTTTAGCCGCATATCTCACAGTCAGCACCCCGCTCATTGCTTGGATGTATTCTTTTGACTCTGCCGCTCAAAGCGTTTCTTTATCAGCTTTTGGATGGATTATAACCCTTGCGCCGTTGGCTATGATTTTTGGTTTTGGCTCAATTTTAAATAAAGGCAGCATGACCGCAGTTCAAATAATGTTTTGGGCGTTTTCCACAATTATGGGAATGTCTCTTGCAAACATTATGCTACTTTACACAGCAGAAAGTATTACACGCGTCTTTTTAATCACAGCCGCAACTTTTGGGGGCATGAGTCTGTTAGGTTATTCCACCAAAAAAGATTTAACCAGTATCGGCTCTTTTTTATATATGGGCGTTTGGGGCTTGGTTATTGCCAGTCTTGTTAACATCTTCATGAAAAGCAGCGGTTTATATTATGCCATTTCTTATATCTCGGTATTAATATTTACCGGTTTAACCGCTTATGACGTGCAAAGCATTAAAGCAATGTACTATTCGTCTGATAATCAAGACAGTATGTCACGCAAAGCCATTGCCGGCGCGATGAACCTTTATTTGGATTTTATAAACTTGTTTGTTTCTTTGATAAGAATTATGGGTGATAGACGGTAATTCATTGAAAAATCAAATTAAGGCGGCAAAATCTGCCGCTTTTTTTGTTGACTTATTGTTTTTAGATGTTTATAAAGAAAGCGAAAATACCGAGAGTCTGCATTGGGCGGACTTAAAATAATTAATAACTAACCGGAGATTTTAAAATGAAAAGAACATATCAACCAAGTAAAATAGTTCGCGCACGCCGCCATGGTTTTAGAACTCGCATGGCTACTGTTGGTGGTCGCAAAGTTTTATCTGCTCGCAGAGCCAGAGGACGTAAAAGACTTTCTGCCTAAGTAGCAAAATGAGCAAATTTTTAATTCTTAAAAAAAGAAAAGATTTTCTCAGGGCCGCCAAAGACATTACGATGGTTTCTAAAAATGTGATGTTACAGGCGGCTCGACCTTTATCTGCCGATATTTCGGAAGATAACAGCCGTAAAGCCCGCATAGGATTTACGGCTACAAAACGTTTGGGAAAAGCTCATATCCGCAATCGAACCAAACGTCGTCTTCGCGCTGTTGTTCGCGAAATTTATTCTAAATACGCTCTAGATAATGTTGATTATGTTTTAATCGGTCGTTTTGACACGTGGTGTTGTCCTTTTGAAGATTTAAAACGTGACATTATCTGGACTTTTAAAAAAACCAATAAAATGATTTTGCAGGATGTCGAGAATGTTGAAAAAACTTCTCATTCTGTTGGTTAAACTCTATCAGCTTTGCATTTCTCCTTGGTGTTCCGGAGTTTGCCGGTTTAAACCAACTTGCTCTCAATATATGATTGAGGCCATTCAAATTCACGGCACCGTCAAAGGCACTTATCTTGGAATAAGACGAATTTTACGTTGCCACCCTTGGGGAAAAAGCGGTTATGACCCTGTTCCACCCAAAAGAAACAAAGTATAAGTTTTTATAATCTCTTGCTTTTTAAACAATTTTACTTTATTTAGAATAGATATTTGTTTAATTGGAGCATATTATGTCAAGTGATGATTTCAAAAGTTTTATAACTGCCGTGTTTTTATCGGCTTTAGTTGTTTTGGGTTTTAATTACTTTTTTCCGCAACAAAAGTCTGAAACCAATAAAATTGCTATTGAAGAAGCGCAGGCGCCAATCGCTGAAGCGCCGCAAAAACCGACCAATATTGATACAACTGTTTATGCGCCTGTTGATGAAGTTTTAAACCAAGATGAACGCTTAAAAATAAGCAATGGCGCTGTCAATGGAAGCATTCGTTTGAAAGGCGCTCGTTTTGATGAAATCTTACTGGATAAATACAAATTAACTTTGGATGAAGATAGTCCGGATGTTGAACTTTTTTCTCCTGCAAAAACAGAAAACGCTTATTATGCCGATTATGGTTGGATCTCAAACGATAAAACTTTATTGCTTCCAAATAAAGACACCTTATGGACTGTTGAAGGTAATCAGGAACTGACACCTGACACACCTGTTACATTGGTTTGGAATAACGGTCAAGGTGTTAAATTTATATATCAAATAAGTATTGATGACAACTACCTATTCAACATCGGCCAAACTGTTGAAAATAACAGTGGCCACGAAATTACTATTTATCCTTACGGTTTGTTTAGCAAAACAATCAGCTCAGATCAAGCCGGAAGGAGTGTTGTTCATGAAGGCTTTACAGGTATTATCGATGGCGACCTAAAAGAAATTAAATACACCAAACTTGACACAGATAAAGAACCAGAAACATTTGAAACAACCGGTGGTTGGGTTTCTTTAACCGAAAGATATTGGTTTAGCGCTTTTGTTTTTAATGACTCATACAAAGCTAAAATCACCCTCCGCAAAGTTAATGATAACACGTTTCAATTAGACTTTAAAGGTTTGCCGATGCAAATTCAATCCGGAAGCTCTGCTAGTTTCAGCTCACAAATGTATGCCGGTGCGAAAGAAATAAAACTTTTAGATAAATATGCAAAAAATATCAAAAAGTTCGACTTAAACGTTGATTTTGGTTGGTACTATTTTCTTACAAAACCATTTTTCTATATTTTAGACTATTTGTATCATCTTATTGGCAATATGGGATGGGCAATTTTGCTATTCGCTGCTTTGCTGCGCTTATTAATGTTTCCGATAGCCAATAAATCATACGAAAGTATGTCAAAAATGAAAAAAATACAGCCCAAATTAATGGTGCTGCAAAACACATTTAAAGATGACAAAATGGCTTTACAACGCGCGACAATGGAACTTTACTCTCGAGAAAAGGTTAATCCGGCTTCAGGATGTCTGCCGTTATTCATTCAAATTCCGATTTTCTTTTCACTCTATAAAGTGTTAAATATCGCTATTGAAATTCGTCAAGCACCGTTTATTGGCTGGATAAAAGATTTATCTGCTCCGGATCCGTTAACCATATCAACTTGGGCTCACATTTATGTTCCGTCTTTGCTAGATATTGGCGTTTGGCCACTAATTTACGGCATTACCATGTTTATTCAACAAAAGCTTAACCCCGCACCTACCAATAAAGATCAAGCTCGGATGATGGCCTTGATGCCGTTTATCTTTATGATTATGTTTGCTCATTTTGCCGTCGGATTGGTGATTTATTGGACCCTAAGCAATATCTTGTCCGTGATACAACAAAAATATATTATGTATAAGAATGGTGTCAAATGAGTGAAAAATTTACTGCTGAAGAATTAAATTTTGCCAATATTCAGTTTATGAAACCTTGCACTTTTTTGATTAGTGTGGCAAATTTAGTCCAGCTTCCGGACACTGATTTTGACGAAGTGGCTTTTGCCGGTCGTTCTAATGTTGGAAAGTCGAGTTTGATTAACGCCTTGTTTAACCAATCAAAGCTAGCTAAAACATCCAGCACGCCGGGACGTACGCAACAACTTAATTTTTTCAACTTTGACAACAAGTTATATTTGGTCGATTTACCGGGATATGGCTATGCCAAAGCTCCAGAAAAATTAGTTAAACAATGGCAGGTTGTTTTAAAAACATATTTACGCGGACGTCCAACGTTGCGCCGAGTTTTTCTCCTTATAGATTCTCGCCACGGACTAAAAAAAGAAGACCGTGAAATAATGAAATTGTTGGACGAGTCCGCTGTAACCTATCAAATTATTCTGACTAAAATTGATAAAATATCTGACAAAGCCCTAGGGGCTGTAAAACAAAATATTGTGGAAGAATTAAAAAAACACGCTGCGGCAATGCCGGAACTGATTGCAACAAGTTCAGAAAAAAAAATCGGCCTTGACACACTCAAAGCCGAAATATGTTCATTTATGTAACAAGTAATTTTAGGTCACCTCTGTTATTGCGCGTTGGTTGCCCATACGGCAAATTTGCACAACATGTAATTTTCGTTTCATTTCATCTAATGTTTGTTCCACGTTTACGGCACCATTTGTTGACGCCATAATACGCTTAATAAATTGCAAGTATGCTTCTTGCGAACTTTCAGCGTGTATTGTGGCAAAACAGTTATCGTGTCCGGATCCCATTAGTTGCCAAATACCACTGGCATTACTGGTTGAAATTTCTCCACCGATAATGGCGTCAGGCGTAAAACGAACAACAAGGTCGATAATTTTCGAATAGTCGATATCATTGGTTTGATCGGTACGAGACATCACAAGGTGCACGCGGTTTGGATGTGGCACAATCAACTCTCGCGTATCTTCCACCGTGATAATGCGTTTGTGAATATCCAAAATTTTCAAAAGATTATTCAAAAATGTTGTTTTACCGGTTGCGGTCGCACCGCTCACCAAAATATGTTCTCCTCTTTTAATGTACAATAAAAGCCGTTCGTACGCATCGTCCGGAACTTTAATATCTTTTAAAGGATTTAGCTTTTGCAAAGCGTGACCTTGCCGCATTCCATAGTCTTCCAAACCAAAAGCAACTTCATCCGAGTGAATACGAATAGCCAGCGCAATGCCACCCGTTAAGTCATCTTCGTCATACATTACATTTCGACCACAAATTGCTGAAAAGCGGTGATCTCCAGGAATTGTCGCATAAACAAGCGGTGTTCCTTGCAATGGATCAAAGCTCAATTCATAGGTGTTGGCAATAATATACAGCAAATCCGTAAGATATTGTTTAGACAATTTTTCATCTTTATACATTACCCATGGATAGGCTCTTTTTCCACGCATACGCAACCATATCTGTCCTGAACGGTTAATGGCAACTTCCTCCAAATTATCTTGCGTGTACCAATAAGATAGTGGTCGCAAAACAGATTCTAACACAGAAAAATCACTCATTTGCTTCTCCTATAATAAAGATGGAACATCATCATCCGGGGATGAAATCACTGGCGCTTCTTGCTGTAAAGATGCCGGAACATCATTATTTTGCTGCCGCATTTGTTGTTGGCGACGACGAGCCGCGCTATTATCAGATTCTTCCAACAAACTACCGCCGCCACTATTGCGTCTTCTACCACCTGTCGGTTGAACATTGCTGCCACTTTCATTGTTATAGGAAACACTACTACCGCCTGTTGAGCCGCCACCACCCATAAATTTTTCAGGGTCTGTCGTTAAGCCACTTTTTGGGTCATAGCCACCACTGCCGCTACTTCCGCCGCCTTTCCGGCTTATTTCTTCACTATTCAGCCACAAATCTTCATTCGGGAAAATAATAATGCGAGTTCCGGCTGGAATATAGGTCACAGCCCGAATATTGGATTTTGACTGCATTATATCATCAAATATAGTATTCATTTGCTCCAAGAAATTCTGTCTTGCCTCGCTGGCCGCTTGGCTTTTTGAGCTTTCTGTGGATGAACCACTATCCGAAGTAGTTGTACCCTCTCCAGCTGCGATCATATATGATGTCGCACTTTCCATTGCTGTCATCAACATTGGAGTGGTATATTTTTTCAAGAGCTGTTCGTCTAAATAACCAATAGCACCAGCTCGACCTTGTGCGTCCGCTGTTTGCGCGCCGCTAAAATTAAACGATGAGCCGTCCGGACGAATCAAACGTTTCCAAGAAATGCCGATTTTAACCGCTCCCCCGCTTGTGCCGCCGCTGGAACCGCTTTCCCCGCCTAAGCTGCCAATAACTCTGGAACCTGCCGGAATAATAATGTTCCGCCCTTCTTCTGTAAATATGTTACGCTCAACAATCGCGGTTATAGGAATATTGCTACCTAAACCATCCGAAGCATAAACAGAACGAGCCAAAACAGCCGGAATAGGCTTATCTTCCAAGATCATACCGCTCATATCCACACGCCAAGAAGAAACTTGTCCTTTAGTCCAAGGATCTTCCTCATAACCGGTAAAAGATGAAACTTTTATATCTGACTTTACCGTACCCACCTGAATACCACGACGACGCGCATTTTGTAACTGGTTCAAAGCGCTGGCCTTTGCCGGATCATAACGTTCTCCCGCGCCATAGCCACCACCGGGGCCTAAAGAACTTGGCTTGTTGCCAATGCCATAGGCATTACCACTTCCGAATGTTCCGGCCGGAACAAACATATTGTTGGCCGACACATTTTTAATTTCTTCCACGCCAATCGGATTGTATTTCATATCCACAATCATTCCATCGGCTGTTCTAAAACCAATTTGATTGCCATTGTCATCATAAACTTTGTTATCATCGTAAATACTGCCCAAAATATCGCCATCCGGGTCCAAAGCAATTCCCACAACACGGCGGTTAAAACCGCCGGCCGGCGTTACTTCATTTGACTTATTTTCAGTTTTGGTTCCCACCTCTTGAATCTGCACATTTTTATAATCAGCCCAATCCTGACGATCATTTTTAGGTTCTTTGCTTCCAGATATCACATAATACTGCAATGGATAAGCCTTGGCTATTTCATCGCCGCTGGTGTTGTGAATGACGCCGGCATCAGCCAAATATCCTATATTTTGATTGTTATAATCCAGCACATTACCATCCATTTGCAACTCACCCACCGCGTTGTTGCTTGCGTCTCGGATAGTGTAATCTCGATGACCTCTGGCCACGACCTGTCCAGTTCGATCAACCACAAAGCCTCTATCAATTTTTCCGATTTTACTTCCCGACATATTCAGTACAGTTCCATCTTTCAGGATATAACCATATATTATAAAATTTTCATCATACACATAAAAATCATACAAAGCAAAGCCGACAACATCCCCTTCACTATGCACGCTTCCGTCAAAATTTACTTGTCCGACATTTTCACCTTTGCTGTTTAATATTTGTCCAGTATTCTGTACCATGCCTAAAAAAGTATTGTCATTTTTAAACGCCACTTTATAACGCATCACGTTACCAATAGTTTTTTTAGATTTTGAAATTGCATTTCCGTTTGGTTGAATAGAACCCAATATTTTATTGTTATTATCTGCTATTGAACCATTTTCTAAAACTTGTCCGATAATATTATTTTCAAAATCAATAACCGGATCTGTCCAAATTGAACCAAAAAGCCATTTATTATCCGCATCAATAATAACACCATGTCTATTTAAACAACCCAAATTTTTGTTGGCGCTATCAAGACCTTTTCCCCCAACAATTGTTCCGGCGTAATTTCCATCAAAATCAACCAACCCTGTTGCCAAAGACGAAAAACCTATATACGAACCAACATCAGACACAGCTTGTCCGTTTGGCAACAAGCGACCTAATGGAACATCGCGGTTATTCACAACTTCGCCACGTCCGTTTAAAATACCCACAACAGCACATTTATCATTGTTCACACTGGTAAAAGGCAAAAGCTTTCCCGTTGTCGAATTATTATTGTCACTCACATAATTTCCGGAAATAACTTGTCCATATATATTTCCGTCCAGATTAAAGACTTGTCCTTGCTCATTGGCATATCCCAGTAAATCTCCATTTGTGCCCACTGCTATCAGCCTATTACCGGAAAATCCGCGGACAGGCATCACGTTTTCACCAACTTTCCCCGAAGTCGCAACAACATAATATCCCGGAGTAATTTTATAAAGTATTTCGCCTTTATCGCTTAATATAATATTATTATTGTCAAAAATTCCCAAAGGCTGATTTTTCACGCCTGTCGCATAACGAATATTTAGAATACTTCCAATATATCCTGATTTTCCGGTTACTGCACCATTGGCATTAATTTTGATATCTTGAATATCGCGGTACAAAGCTCCGTTTGGCGTTACATAAGAATAAACTTGCCCTTCCAAACCATATATTGGCAATAACGGCTGACTTAAACCGTTCAACTTGTTATCTGATGTCATTAAATATCCGAAAGGCGATACTTTTTGTTTTTCGGCGCCATCCACAACAGAACCATCCACTTCGGCAATGCCTAAAGCTTTATTTGTTCCGCTTATGGCAATCATATTGTTTGAAATTCCACCGGCCAGCATACCATTACTGTCAAACGCTAAATTTCCCCGCATCCGACCGATAATACTACCTTTTACTGATATGTAAGCGCCATTGGCCATACTTTGTCCGCTGAGATTTCCCAAGGCATTAAACACAGGGCCGACCGTGGTTATTTGACCAATTTTCTTATTATCTTTATCAAAAACAAACCCCTTGGCACCCACATGACCAATGGTTTCTTTTCCATTTGTAACAATTCCCTTTGGCAACACTCGTCCTAAATACCTTCCAGCATTATCATTAACTGTTGCCGCCATGGATACCGCAAAACCTATAACCTCATTTTCATTATTAACAATGTTTCCATCCGCACGGTAGCGCGCAATTTCTTTTTCACCATCCATCACTTTGCCGTTATAGGCAATAACACCCAAATAGTCACCATTTAACGCAAACGCATAGCCCGTTTTCACCACGCGACCGATAATTTTATTTTCGGCATCATAAATGTATTCATTGGCGTGAACAGTACCGATTTCTTTACCTTCAAAATTAATCACTTTTCCCGAAGGTGCAATGCTCCCCATAAAATCACCATTTAAGGACACAACCATTTTAGATGACATTAAAC
>JBNMLT010000024.1:0-10897 GCA_050874965.1 Alphaproteobacteria bacterium | reverse complement strand
GATTTAAACGACCCGTTTACGGGTAAGTAATAACAGATTGCGTCTGACAGACATTAGAGTTCCCTGTTTAGGGGATGCAAGTGGTAAAGGGCTATGCCCGCATATGAAGAACCACGCGTTTTACGCGTGGGTCGCTTTTTATATTAAATTTAATCTTTGGCTAAAATAAGATTGTTGCGGTCTTTAATCAGTTGTTGATAACGCATATAAATATCTGTGGAATTTTCGGGGTGTTGCGTCATCAAAACTGTGCATTCTTTTAATTCCGCGTCTATTTGTTTAAGCTGAATTTCAAGCAAACCATTGTCAATTTCTGCTTTTAAACTAGGCAAGGTGGATTTTTGAGATTTATACATGTTAATTTCCCATAAATCACCGATTTCCGCCGCAAAATTAAGCTTTAATTTTGCAATTAATTGTTCACTGTCCAGATGGTCTTCTTCTTGGTTTATTTCTATAAGTTCGGCCAAAATTTTCGCCATGCGGGAATTATTTATTTCAAAAGACGCCAATTTTTCTTCATATTTTTCAATCAATTCCGGATATAACAACATTGCGGCGATAATACCACGAATGACTAAATCATTTAACGGCGGTTTTTTTACAAAATGGTAAACTGTGGTGGTTTCTTGTTTTGTTCGCCGTGCTTTATATGTGGGTTTGTTTGTTCTATTTTCTGGTTGAGGCTCCCCATTATTATTGGGAGATTGTGAGTTTTTATAAATTGAACCTTTACCAAAAGTATAATAAATTCGCTTTTTCATTTCTTGCATATAGTAGTTGCGAATCTGATCATCTTTAATTTTGGCAACCTCTTCAAAGGTTTCTTTTTCTATAAGAGCCTTTTGTTCAGGTGTGTCCATATCTTTGCTCATTTTGCATTTATGCCACAATATGTCAACCAGCGGCTTGGCTTTTTGTAAATATTGCTCAAACACCGGTGCTCCCAAACTTCTTAACAATTCATCCGGATCTTTTTTTTCTTTAAGAAAAATATAGTTTACAGAATAACCGGCTTTTAGAATAGGTAATACTCGGTCAACGGAACGAATGGCGGCTTTTATACCTGCACTATCTCCATCAAAGCAAAGAGTAGGGGTGTTGCATACGCGCCAAGCTTCAATAATTTGTTCTTCAGTCAAAGCTGTTCCCAGCGGAGCAACCGCATAGTTGAAATTAAAAGAATCCAACGCAATAACATCCATATATCCTTCACAGATAATCAAGCGTTTTGATCCATAGGCCGGTTCTCGAGCGTTGTTCATATTATAAAGAATCCGACGTTTGTTAAAAATTGGCGTTTCGGGTGAATTTAAATATTTAGGTTGGCTATTATCCATAATCCGACCGCCAAAAGCAATAACATTTCCTTGTTTATCAATAATCGGAATCATGACTCTTTCTCTAAAAAAATCATGAGGAGAGCGATTTTTATCTTCTGGAACAGCTATTAGTCCTAGTTCAGCCATATCATGCTCAGACACGCCTTTAGAAGATAATAAAGCTTTCAATCCATTATTATTTGGAGCGAATCCCAGACGAAATTTTTTAATTGTTTCATCGCTTAAGCCTCGTTTTTCTTTGAAATAAGCTAATCCTTGCGCGCCAACAGGCATTCTTAAATTTTTTTCAAAAAAAGCACAGGCTATATCCATAATTTCGTACAAAGATTTTCGTTTTAAGTTTTGCTCCTGACTTTCCTTGGACCAACTTGGCAATTGCATTCCAACCTTATCGGCCAATTTTTTTACGGCGTCAATAAATGGCAATCCATTTGCGTCCATTTCAAATTTTACAATATCACCATGCGCGCCGCAACCAAAGCAATGATAAAATCCTTTGCTTTCATTTACGGTGAAAGAAGGGGTCTTTTCATTATGAAAAGGGCACAAGCCAAGATACTCGCGCCCTCTTTTTGTTAATTTAACCTTGGTGCCGACAACATCGGCAATCGAAATTCGACTACGCAGTTCATCTAAAAATTTTTGTAAATCGTCATTCATTGTTTAACCGTTTGTGTTTAGGCTAAAAATTTTTTTATGGCGGCAGATGCTGTTCCAAAGTCCATTTGACCTGTATATTTTGCTTTTAGAGCTCCCATTACTTTGCCCATATCACGAATGCCGGCCGCGTTAGTTTCGGCAATAGCTTCTTTTATGGCATTGTCAATTTCTTCAGCGTTTAATTGTTTTGGTAAAAAACGGCTGATAACATCAATTTCCGCTTGTTCCTTTTCAGCCAAATCCGCACGGTTGCCTTCATTATAGATTTTGATGGATTCAGTGCGTTGTTTAATCATTGTTTGCATCATTGATAATAAATCGGTGTCAGAAGCTTTTTCCAAACCTTTGCCACGAGCTTCGACATCCTTTTCTTTTTGACCGGCAATAATCAAACGTATGGCATTGACCGTTTTCATGTCTTTGTTTTTCATAGCTTCTTTTAAGCTATTTTGTAAGTCTTCTCTTAACATTTTATCTCCTTTACTCTTTATTTGAAATTCTTTTAGCGTGCTGGGCGGATTGGGGCAGGGCGCTTTCATCAAAAGTCAGCGTCACCTTTTTTTCCTCAAAAGAATCGTCCGGCAACAAAATTCTAAAAACAGCGCTAAACTCCGGTTCCAATCTATCCAGTGTTAGCGTTTTTGTTGTTTCTGACAGTATCTCGCCATTTTTATTGCGTAAAGTGGCTTTTATCGGTAAAATCAGAGATTTTTTGTTACCGGCGTTATAAATTAGACCGGTAACTTCAACAAATGCTTTGCCGTGGCGTTCAATGTTTTTTATTTTTACATTTTTGAAAACAATGTTTCGTCCTTTGTAAATACTTTCAATTCCTAATTTGTTATAAAAATTTTCAAGTTGAGGAATGAAAGAGACTAATTCAAAACGGTTGGCATAACCTATATATATTGTAAATCCGAAAATGCAGAGCAGTAAAAAGCAATTAATCATAAACGGGGTGAAAAATAAAACAACTTTACGTTTGAAACGCTCTAATTTTGTGTCTGAAGAGCTTTTTCCGCTAAACAAACCTTTTGTATCTTGAGACAGGCGGTTAAACATTTTTTGCAAATCATCTTCTTCTGCAGATTGAGGACTCGCCATTTGTGATTTTACCTGAGTCGATGAAGGTGTAACAACAGGTTGGAGATTTTGAGCCTGAATTTTATTTTCAACAGGTTTTACCATCCAGATTTCGCCACATTCGGCGCATTTAAACTTTTTCCCTTCCGACGGTATTTGATTGTCAGGGACTTGATAAACAGCATTACATTTTGGACAACTTATTAACATTCTAACCTCTTTTTTTTGCACTATATTCTAAAAATCCGCAGAATAAAAGAAAAAAAGTATTTTATTAAATGGATTATTGTTATATGCTTGAAAAAACTTGGAGGATATCAATGGAAAACAATCAATCGACCATAACACAACCCATTATTGATTTACAAAACGTGGCGGCCGGTTATGATAACCGTGAAGATGTTTTGCAAAATGTTTATTTTTCTTTATTACCGGGATCTTTCACTTTTGTCACCGGAAAAAGCGGTGCCGGAAAAACAACGCTTTTAAGTATGCTTTATTTAATAAAAAAACCAAGTAAAGGAATTTTAAAGGTGTTTGGAAACAATATCAATTTTTCAAATCGCGATACATTGGCTTTATTGCGACAAAAAATAGGCGTTGTTTTTCAAGATTTTCGCTTGTTAGACCATTTAAGTGTTTTTGATAATATCGCTTTGCCTCTTCGCGTTCGAGGCATGGGGGAAAAAGAAATTTATAAACGTGTTACTGAACTGCTGCAATGGGTCGAATTGCATAAAAGCATTTATAAAGTATGCGCTTCTTTATCCGGCGGTGAAAAACAACGTGTGGCGATAGCTCGCGCTGTTATCAACCGTCCGGAAATTTTGTTTGCCGATGAACCGACCGGAAGCGTTGATGCTGAAATAGCTAATAAATTGATGCGATTGTTTGTTGAATTAAATAAAGTTGGCACAACAGTTGTTATAGCAACTCACAACGAACAACTGACTTCATCTTACAATTATCCGCGTATAGATTTGGCAAATGGTTCGGCAAAACTATATCCGGCTTTAGGCAAAGTGGGGAGGAATATTTAATGAAAAGAGATTTAGTCACCGGCCGCCGCAATGAAATAACAACAGAGGATGAAGACACCTCGGCATTTATGTATGTTTTGACGTCTATTTACATGTATCTTTTTGTGGTGGTTTTAGCCATTGTTATGGCTATTAACGCCATGGCCGACAATTGGAAAAAAGATATTATGGGATCCATAACTGTTCAAATTATTCCCGTAGAAGATGAAAACAAGCATATTGATGCCGAAAAAACATTAGAACAACAAAATAAAGTTTTGCAATTTATGGAGAATCTTTCTGCTGTGGAAAGTGTAAATGCTTTGGATGCGCAAACAGTTGAAAAATTAATGACACCATGGCTGGGCAATAAAGTTGATATTTCGTCTTTACCTATTCCGGTTTTGCTGGATGTTAAACTTAAAACAAACGCGGAACTGGATTATGATGAAGTAACACGCGGGTTGCGACAAATTTCTGAAAACGCTTCAGTTGACAACCATCGTTTATGGTTGAATCGTTTGATAAAATTTGCCTCATCTTTGAAAAATATTGCCATGTCGGTTTTGCTGATGGTTGTGGCAATTTGCGCTTTTTCTATTTATTATTCAACAAGAACAAGTTTAGGTATTAATATGGATACAATCGAAATATTGCATATTATTGGTGCCAAAGATGATTATATTGCCCGTCAATACGCTCGAAATTTTGCTAAAATTGGTTTCTTTTCGGGAATTATTGGTTTGATGGCGGCAATTCCTTGCATAATATTGGTTGGAAAATACGGAATTTCAACAGGTAGTGGCCTTATTAAAGGAGCGCAACTTTCAACATTTGCTTGGAGCTTGATTATGATTACACCGTTGTTTTCGTTGCTATATGCGATGGGAACATCATATGTAACAGTTCGAAAATCTTTGGAGAAAATGCTTTGATGAAACGTTGGCTTTTATCCATAGCCGTTGTGATTGTGGCAATTTGGTTTTTAGGATTCATCTTTTTTGTACGCCATATAAATTCTTATGATATAGATAACCATACCAAAACAGATGCCATTATAGTTTTAACCGGTGGGCGCAATCGTATTTCGGAAGGCATTAAATTACTGAATGATAATTTGGCTGATAAATTATTTATTTCCGGCGTGCCGGAAGAAATTTCTATTAAGCAAATTGAAACTCAAGCCCAAATTAAAGCTAAGGATGAAAATAAAATAGAGTTAGGACGCAAAGCTAAAAATACTATTGAAAATGCTATAGAAACAGAAGAATGGATTAAGAAAAACAATATTAAATCCATTAGATTGGTAACTTCGAGCTATCATATTCCGCGCAGTATGCAAGAATTTATTGTTTATGTGACAAGCGGAAATGATTTGGAAGTTATTTTAAATCCCATTTATTCGCCTAATGTAAATCCTAAATGGTGGACAAGTTGGGGAACATTTAGGTTGTTGCTTATGGAATATAATAAATTTTTGATTGTCTATATTTGTCGTCACTTACACATATATTAAGGAGTTTAAATATGTTGTTTATCCGTTCTTTATTAACAAATATTTTCTTTTTTGGAACTTTGGGAATTGGTTGCGTTATTCAGCTTCCTTTGGCCATTTTTCCGCAAAAAGTAACGATCTTTTATTGGGATAAAGTTGTGATGCCTGTTGCTTTGTTTTGGGTGCGGTGTTTCGGAGGAATAAAATTAGAAGTCCGTGGTATTGAAAATATCAGACATCAGAATGTATTATACGCGTGCAAGCACGAATCGGCATTGGAAACATATTCTTTTACACAATTCTCCCCAACAACAACTTATATTTTGAAAAGAGAACTAATATTTATGCCATTTTTTGGATGGTCTCAATATTTTTATGGAATGATTCCCGTAAATAGAAAAGGCGGCGCCAGCGCTATGAAACATATGCTGTCTGAAGTTAAAAAGAAAACGGACACAGGGCGTCCAGTGGTTATTTTTCCGGAAGGAACACGTTGCCAACCCGGAACGACTAAAGGTTATAAATCCGGTATTTTCTTTTTGGCTGAAAATTTAGATTTGCCTGTTGTCCCAGTGGCGATAAATACGGGATTGTTTTGGGCTAAAAATTCATTTTTACGCTACCCAGGAACAGTTGTTTTTGAATTTTTGCCGTCAATGAGCGCCAAAGGTAAAACAAAAGAAGAATTTATGACAGAACTCCAGAATGTTATTGAAAAAAAATGTGCTGAACTCAATGCTGAAGCCGTGCATAAATATCCTTATGTAGCCAAAATGTTAGCAAAGACTCAGGAGTAATAAATGTTGAAAATTTGGAAAAATTTCAAAAATTTTATTCGCATGGCGTGTACATTTGTTGGCGGTGTAACGCTGATAACCTTGATTGGTTTGTTTTTTATAAAAGTTGCAAACACGCCAAAACCTGTTCAAAAAAACTCTTATCTGACAGTGGATTTGAACAAGCCGATATCCGAATCTGAAAATTCTACCATAATTAATGATTTGACTGGTGAAACTTCTATTTCTTTAATAAAATTGCTGCAAACAATTGAATATGCTTCTCAGGATGAAAATATTATCGGTCTTGTTGTGAAAATCAATAAAACTCATCTGGAACCGGCTCAAATTCAAGATATTGCCAGAACTGTGTCTTTGTTTAAAGCATCCGGTAAAAAGACAGTTGTTTTTTCTCAAGGGTTTGGTGACTTTGGCCGTGGAAACATGGAATATTATTTAGCTTCATTCTTTGATGAAATTTATATGCAACCCCATACCTATATTGGTTTAACAGGAATCAACATCGAAGTTCCTTTTGCGAAAAATTTGTTAGATAAGTTTGGCATATATCCGGAATTTTACACACGTTACGAATATAAAAATGCCATGGCCTCATTTACGGATTTTCAAATATCTAAGGAATATTCGGAACAAATGAAATCATTGGGAAATAGTTTGTTGACGGAATTGAAATTGGATATTGAAAATAATCGAAAATTAAATGATAGTTTTGAAAATATTATGAATAAAGCACCGTTGTCTGCTGATGATGGGAAAAAAATGGGGCTTGTGGATGAAATTATGTATCAACAACAATTAGAGCAAAAAATAAAAGAAGAAGGAGCTGAATATTTTGTTGATATAAAAGATTATGCTTCGGCTTTGTATCCAAATGAAGGAAATTTGCCAACAGTCGCTGTTTTGAATTTAGATGGAGAAATTGTTGAAGGTCTTAGCGAGGATAATTTGAATCAAAGCAATGTTATAGGCAGTCAAAGTGTGGTAAATGATATTGAAAATATTAAGAAATTAAACAAATTAAAGGCTGTTGTGGTTCGCATTAACAGTCCTGGCGGAAGTTATAACGCCGCAGACGAAATTTATTTTGCGTTACAGCAACTTAAGAAAGATAAAAAAGTGCCGATTATCGTTTCTCAGTCGGCTTACGCGGCTTCCGGCGGATATTTTATTTCTTTGGCTGGAGATTATATTTTTGCTGAACCAATGACTATAACGGGCTCTATCGGCGTTTTGGGCGGAAAAGTGGTTTTTGAAAAATTATGGAAGAAGTTAGGTATCAATTGGAGCCGTATCGCTTTAGGAAAAAATGCCGGAATTTTGAGTCCAAATCATGCTTTTAGCGCGGAAGAAAAGAAAATGTTTAATGCTTCTTTGGATGAAGTTTATTCAGATTTTGTGACAAAAGTACAAGAAAATAGAAAACTCGCAAAATCAATAGATTTAATTGCTCGCGGCAGAGTCTGGACAGGTAGACAAGCTCTGAATTTGGGACTAATCGATGATTTGGGCGGTTTTTCTGAAGCTCTTGTAAAAGCTTTGAAAACAGGAAAAGTTAAAGAAAATCAAAAAATTAAAATTGTTTCATATCCAAAAGAAAAATCCTTTGGAGAAAAAATCAGCGCGTTGCTCTCAAGCACAAACAATATAAAAGTTGAAAAGGCAATAGAGCAAAGCGGTGTTGATATCACGAATTTAAAACTTTTCAAACGCTTACAATATGATACTGTGTTGTCACCGTTTAAAATTGAGATGTAATGAAAAGAGGTTAAAAAATGGCCATAGATAATGAAACTGTTAAAAGAATAGCTTTTCTTTCTCGGTTGAAAGTTGATGATGATAAAATTGATGCGACAAAAGAAGAATTTAATAAGATTCTGAACTGGATAGAAGAGCTGAATGAAGTAAATACGGATAGCGTTGAACCGTTAATTTCTGTAAATGACGCCACTTTGCGCTTGCGAGAAGATGAAATTACCGCCGGCAATTGTCAAGAAGCTGTTTTAGCTAACGCTCCCGATAAAGAATATGACTATTTTGCCGTACCAAAGGTTGTGGAGTAATAAACATGAAAAATATAACTAAATTGACAATTCACGAACTTCTTAACGGTATGCAAAAAAAAGAGTTTACGGCCGTTGAATTAACCGAAGCTTATTTAGAAAATATGCAAACCGGAAAACGTTATAACGCTTATGTGACTGAATGTGCTGAAAAAGCTTTGTTACAAGCCGGTCAAGCTGATAAACATTACGCTGCCGGGACTAATCGTGCTTTAGAGGGCATACCTTTGGGAATAAAAGACTTATTCTGCACCAAAGATATTCGCACAACAGCTTGCTCTCATATTTTAGACAATTTTATACCACCATATGAATCTACGGTGACATCAAAATTATTGAATGATGGTGCCGTGTTTTTAGGTAAACTTAATATGGATGAGTTTGCTATGGGGGGAAGTAATGAAACAAGTTATTTTGGTTCGGTCATAAATCCATGGAGTTATGAAAAAGATTTAGTTCCAGGAGGATCTTCCGGTGGGTCGGCGGCGGCTGTGGCAGCGCATATGTGCGCTGGTGCCACAGCAACAGACACGGGTGGTTCTATTCGCGAGCCAGCAGCTTTTTGTGGTTGTACCGGTATAAAACCAACGTATGGACGTTGTTCTCGCTATGGTATTATGGCTTTTGCCTCTTCGCTTGATCAGGCTGGTCCAATTGCTCAAAATGTGCAAGATTGCGCCATATTGTTAAAAAGCATGGCCGGTTTTGATGCTAAAGATTCTACTTCTTGTGATAAAGAAGTGCCTGATTATGAAAACTTTTTAACGCAAGATATAAAAGGTTTGAAAATTGGTTTACCAAAAGAATATCGACCAGAGGGCCTGAATGAGGAAGTTTGTGCTTATTGGGATAAGGCGGCTGAATATTTGAAAGCCCGTGGCGCGGAGGTGGTGGAAATTTCTTTACCGCATACGAAATATGCCTTGGCTACTTATTATGTGTTGGCGCCGGCTGAGGCTTCTTCAAATTTGGCGCGGTATGATGGCATTCGTTACGGTTTACGGCAAGAAGGCGAAAATTTGGACAAGCTTTATATAAACACTCGCACAGCTGGCTTTGGTGCGGAAGTTAAACGTCGCATAATGATTGGCACATATGTTTTGTCCGCCGGCTATTACGATGCTTATTATATTAAAGCGCAAAAAATGAGACGTCTTATTCATGATGATTTTGTTAACGCCTTTCAAAAATGTGATGTTATTTTAACGCCAACTTCACCAATTACCGCGTTTCCAATTGGCGATGAAAGTATGCTGAGCAATCCAATTAATATGTATTTGAATGATGTGTTTACCGTTTCTGTGAACCTTGCAGGGTTACCTGCTTTAAGTTTGCCAATTGGCTTGTCTAAAAATGGTTTGCCTTATGGTATGCAATTAATCGGTAAACCTTTTGACGAAGGTACAATTTTTAAAGTTGCGGCAAAAATAGAAGCTGATGCAAAGTTTGAAAGGAAATAAAATGTCGGATTATATTATCGAAACAGCCAAAGGAAAATGGGAAGTTGTTGTCGGACTGGAAATCCATTGTCAAATTATTTCCAAGTCTAAGATTTTTAGCGGTGCGTCCACAGAATTCGGAGATGATCCCAACGTAAACGTTTCATTCGTTGATGCGGGAATGCCAGGAATGTTGCCAACATTAAACAAACAATGTGTGCATCAGGCGGTTAAAACCGGTTTAGGCTTAAATGCTAAAATCAATAAATATTCGGAATTTTCTCGCAAAAATTATTTTTATGCCGATCTGCCAAGTGGTTATCAGATTACGCAATTTCGTTTTCCTATTGTGGGAGAGGGTAGTATCCGCATTGATTTGAGTGATGGCAGTTCAAAAATGATTGGCATTGAACGAATGCATATTGAACAAGATGCCGGAAAATCAATTCATGACTTGAGCCCGCATAAAAGTTTTATTGATTTGAATCGCGCTGGCGTGGGATTAATGGAAATAGTGACTAAACCAGACTTTCGCGCACCGGAAGAAGCTGGCGCTTTCCTGCGTAAACTTCGTTCAATTTTGCGATATTTGGAAACTTGTGATGGCAACATGGATGAAGGCTCTATGCGCTGCGATGTTAATGTTTCTGTTCGCCCGTATGGTTCTGATGAATTACGCACTCGCTGTGAAATGAAAAATGTTAATAGCGTTAAGTTCGTGATGCAAGCTATTGAAAATGAAGCAAAACGTCATGTTGAAGTTTATGAAAATGGTGGAGAAATATGTCAGGAAACCAGACAATTTGATCCAACGAGCGGACAAACAAAAGTGATGCGTAAAAAAGAATTTGCGCATGATTACCGCTATTTTCCTGAACCAGATTTACCACCATTGGTTCTTAGTGATGAGTATATCGAACAGATTAAAAAAGAAATGGTGGAACTACCTGATGCAAAAAAACAGCGTTTTGTTGAAACGATGGGACTTACACCGTATGATG
>JBNMLT010000023.1:0-11165 GCA_050874965.1 Alphaproteobacteria bacterium | reverse complement strand
GTTTTTTTGGCGTGATGTTTGAAGATTTAAACGATTAAAAGTTTGCGCAAATACAGTTAATTTTTTACCACCAACCACAAATTCAGCCGGCATAATTGCAAAAACAGCTTGAGCTGTTTTTGAGGTGAAATAACCATTATGACACAAAATATTGTCAATATCCGTCACACTAAAAAGTTTATCCAATTTTGTTTCTTGTAAAAAGCTTCGAGTTTCTGAAATTTGCTCAGGATATCCGCCCATCCACACAGCAAAAACATCTGACAAGTTTTCAATTTCTTTTTTATTAAACTTTTCCATGTCTTACAATCTCTTTCAATTTTCTGATACAATCATATCTTTTAACTTGCGAACAATAAGATTAATCTCCTTAATCCGTTCACGGTATTGTGTTAAATCTTTTGAAACAAATAATTTTTGATCCGGTCGAATTTGCAACACGCCAAAAGACTTTGTCACCCAATCAATCAATTTATCCGCCGCCGCAAAAGTGTTGTTGCGAAAAGCAATCAAAATTCCTTTGACTCCGGCATCAACTTTTGCCACATTGGCCGCGTAACAAAGCTGTTTGATTTCTATGGTTTGCAACAAATTTTCCACTTCTGGCGGAATTGCCCCAAAACGGCCGATTAATTCTACGCGCATAACCAACAGCTCATCCATGTTTTTAAGCGAACCGATTCGCTTATACAAGCCCACACGCACGCCCAAATCTTTGACATAGCTTTCCGGAATCATCAATGGCACGCCCGTTGTAATTTGCGGTGCCCAATCAGTGTCGCCTAAAATTTGCGTTTTTTCCGCTTGTCCGGCTTTTTGACGAGCGATTTCCTCTTCCAACATATGTTGATATAAGGCAATACCCACATCCTTAATATGCCCAGATTGTTCTGTTCCCAAAACATTTCCTGAACCGCGAATATCCAAATCATGACTAGCCAAAGAAAAACCAGCGCCCAGTGTGTCCAAAGCTTGTAAAATGCTTAAACGTTTTTCAGCCACTTGATTAAGCTTTTTGCGCGCCGGAACTGTAAAATAACAATAGCCCCGAACTTTAGAACGACCCACGCGTCCACGCAACTGATAGAGCTGTGCCAAACCAAACATATCGGCGCGATGAATAATCATTGTGTTAACGCGCGGCATATCAATACCGGACTCAATAATTGTGGTGGAAAGCAAAACATCGTATTTGCCATCGGCAAAATCACACATAATATCTTCCAGTTGCTTAGCCGGCATTTGTCCGTGCGCCACCGCGATTTTAACATCAGGCACCAAATTTTGTAAAATTTCTAAAATATCGGCAATATCCGACACTCGCGGACACACAAAAAACGTTTGCCCCCCACGAAATTTTTCTCGATAAATAGCCTCTTTTATCATCACTTTGTCAAATGGCATCACAAAAGTGCGAGCGGCCAGTCTATCCACCGGCGGCGTGGCAATAATGCTCAGCTGTTTAACACCGGTTAACGAAAGCTGTAAGGTTCGAGGAATTGGTGTTGCGCTCAAAGTTAAGACGTGAACATCAGATTTTAACGCTTTTATTTTTTCTTTATGCGCCACCCCAAAATGTTGTTCTTCGTCCACAATCAGCAATCCCAAATTGCAAAACTGCACATCTTTGGATAACAAAGCATGCGTACCAATCACAATTTCCACAGAACCTTCCGCCAACCCCTGTTTTGTTTCACGCACTTCTTTAGGTGTGCTTAAACGAGACAACATGCGCACCCGAATTGGAAAACCTTTCATCCGTTCGACAAAATTCAAATAATGCTGACGAGCCAGCAAAGTTGTTGGAACAATCAACGCTACTTGAGCCCCTGACATTGCCACTGTAAACGCCGCGCGCAACGCCACTTCGGTTTTGCCAAAGCCGACATCGCCGCAAACCAGTCTATCCATCGGTTCGCCGGCACTCAAATCTTGAATCACATCTTTAATGGCGTGTAATTGGTCATCGGTTTCACTATATGGAAATTTAGCACAAAATTCATCATAGGCTCCACTTGGCGCCACAAACACATCAGCCGTTTTCAGATGTCTTTCAGCGGCGATTTTTATCAATTTTTCGGCAATATCTTTAATTTTAGCTTTTACCTTAGCCTTTTTAGCCTGCCACGCCACTCCGCCCAACACATCCAGCTGCACATTTTCATCATCGGAACCATAGCGAGAAATGACATCAATATTTTCCACCGGCACAAATAACTTGTCATCGTGCGCGTACACAATTTTCAAACAATCATGCGGCGCACCGCCGGCCATAATATTTTCCAGTCCAAGAAAACGTCCGATACCATGCTCAATGTGCACTACCAGTTCACCCACGCTCAAAGCCGACACATCAGCAATAAAATCTTTGGAAGAAACTTTCTTAGCCTTGCGGTGCTGACGTTCCCCTAAAATATCTTGTTCCGATATCAAACAATATTCATCATCCCTAAAGCCATGCGCCAACTCAGCTATAACCAGCGCTATTTTCTTTTGCGCGCAAATTTGCAAAGCTTCCGCCCAAGTATCGGCCAACGCCGTGTTTTTTATATCATAATCCGCCATCAGTGAACGCAAACGCTCACGCGAACCTTCTGTATAGCAACAAACAATCCGTTTTAGTTTTCCATTTTCTGCCAAATAGTTATGCAACTCCTCATAGACAGCGGCATTACTGATATGGCGAGCGTGGGCAAAATCCCGCCCCGGAATAGTTTTTAATGTCACGACATTGTCATTTGCGCCAACCGCCAAGGGAGTTAAATACACAGACTTCCTCTCTTCCAGCTTGGTGGTGAAGTCCGCCGCCGACATATAAAGTTTTTTCGGAGGCAACGGCCTATAAGCATCTGTTTCCTGTTTTCCCTTAACTTGCAACGCCTCTAAACGAGCTTCGTAATAATCGGCAATCCCCTCGGTTTTAGCTTTTAAGGACTCTTCAATATTTTTCCCCGCCACGACTTGCGCGTTCGGCAAATAATCAAACAAGGTCGGCAAAACATCGTTATAAAACAACGGCAACCAATTTTCCATACCGATATATTTTTGCCCGTTGGAAATCGCCTCATATATTTCATCGTGCAAACCATCGGCACCAAAAAGCTCTCGATATTGTTCACGGAAATTGCGAATGGTGTTGGCGTCTAAAAGCACTTCGCTTGCCACCTGAAATTCATATTGTTGCAAGTCTCCGATAGTGCGTTGGCTCACCGCGTCAAAAATCCGTAATCGTTCCGCTTCATCATCAATCAAATCAATCCGCAAAGGATTTTCCATACCGCTCGGAAAAATATCGGTAATATCACCCCGCACAGCGTATTCCCCAGGCTCCATAACTTGTTCCACCCGAGTATATCCATTCAACGAAACATAGTGCAAAAAGCTGTCAAAATCCAGTTTTTCGCCAACTTTCACCAATTTGCGGGCGTTGCGAAAAATTTTTGCCGGCGCAAGTTTTTGCAACACGGCCCCAACCGAGGTAACCACGACCAAAGGCGTTTTTCCGTCATAAAAGACAATTTTCGCCAAGGTTTCAATACGCTTGGCCGAAAGCGCGCTGTTTGGCGAAACACGGTCATAAGGCACCGTATCCCAAGCCGGAAATTCCAAAACTTCATATTCCGGATGCAAAAAACGCAACATTGTCGCCGTTTGCGCCAAACTCACGCCGTCGCTTGCAATATAAATAACCGGCTTTTTCGCATTGGCAATCTGCGCCAAAACAAAGGATTCATAACCATCGGCAACCGAAGAAACAGTCTTCCCCGCCCAAACATTCACATCTTTACGCATAATCACGCTTTCCTGTTTACATTTTGTTATAAAATATATACAATACAGCCATTAACGCAACAAAAAAAAGACAAATTCACAATGCGACCGACCATTTTATATCCGCTTTTTGCCCCTATCACCACCCTAAACGGTGTGGGAGATGAATATGCCAAACTTGTGGCGAATTTATGCGGTGAACGCGTGGTTGATTTGCTGTGGCATTTACCATCGGGAATAATCGACCGCCGCTGTAATCTGCCTTTAATTTCCGCCGTTGAAGGACATATTTGGACGGGTAAAGTGCGCGTTATAGAGCATAAAGCGCCGCAAACCCGCAAACAACCCTATCGCATTGCCGTTGACGATGGCACAGAGCAACTGATTTTGATTTTTTTCAAAACTTACGGCGACACGCTGACTCGCATTTTTCCGGTTGGTGCCGAAAAAATTATTTCCGGTAAGTTGGAACGCTTTAACAACAGCTGGCAAATGCCGCACCCCGACTATGTGGTGGACGCCGCCAAACCTCTGCAAATGCCGCAAATAGAAACCGTATATCCGCTGACCGCCGGCGTTACCAACAAAATGCTGAACAAGCTGATGACGCAAGCTCTAGGCTTGACACCGCCGCTGAACGAATGGCTGAACGTTGAGTTTTTGAATCAACAGAATTTTCCAAGCTTCAACAAAGCCTTAGAGCAAGTTCATCACCCTCAAACTTTGGACGATTTATCGCCAAATTCAACCGCGCGCCGCCGTTTGGCTTATGATGAACTGTTGGCCAATCAGCTTTCACTCGCCATTGTGCGTGAACGTCTGAAACATCAAAAAGGACGAGCCTTGCAAGGCGACGGACATTTAAAAAAACGCTTGGCGAAAATTCTACCTTTTCAATTAACCTCGGCGCAACAACGAGTTATAGCCGAAATTGAAAGCGATATGTTTTCCGAATACAGAATGTTACGCTTGTTACAGGGAGATGTCGGTTCCGGCAAAACCATTGTCGCACTTTATACAATGCTTAACGCCGTTGAATGCGGCGCGCAAGCGGCCATTATGGCTCCAACTGAAATTTTAGCCCAACAGCACTATGAAACCATTGCCGAACTATGTTCGCAAATCGGTGTAAAAACAGCATTGCTGACCGGCAATATTAAGGGAAAATCTCGCCAACAAATTTTAGACGCTTTGCACAATGGTGAAATAGATATTTTAATCGGCACTCACGCTTTGTTTACGGAAGATGTGACTTTCAAAGATTTAGCCTACGCCGTGGTTGACGAACAACATCGTTTCGGGGTCAAACAACGCCTTAGCCTTTCGCAAAAAGGTAAATCTTGCGATGTCTTAGTGATGACCGCCACACCGATACCGAGAACTTTAGTCTTAACCCAATTCGGAGATATGGACTATTCGCAAATAGATGAACTTCCGGCCGGACGCAAACCTGTCACCACCACGGTTATGCCGCTTAGTAAAATTCACGAAGTGGTTGACGCCCTGAAACGCAAATTGCAAACTCAAACACAGGCCTATTGGGTTTGTCCGCTGGTGGAAGAGTCGGAAAAAATTGACCTTTCCGCCGCCAAAGAACGCTATGAAAGCTTGCGTCAGGAATTTGGCAATATGGTTGGCTTGGTGCATGGAAAGATGAAAGAAAGTGAAAAGAACGCGGTTATGGAACAATTTAAGAGCGGTAAATTAAAGCTTTTGGTTTCCACCACCGTGATAGAAGTCGGTGTAAATGTACCAAACGCCACCATTATGATTATTGAACACGCCCAACGCTTTGGACTGGCGCAACTGCACCAACTGCGCGGTCGCATTAAGCGCGGTTTTGAAGCCTCGAGCTGTATTTTGATGTATGGCTATCCGCTTAGCGAAGTTTCACGCTCTCGCCTGAATATTATGAAACAAACCGAAAACGGCTTTTTAATTGCTGAAGAAGATTTGAAACTACGCGGTGGCGGCGAAGTTTTAGGAACGCGGCAATCCGGTTTCAGTAGCTTTAAAGTGGCGGATTTAAGTGTGCACGGCGACTTGCTTTTAACTGCCGCCAAAGATGCCGCATTAATTCTCAATCAGGACAAAAACTTGTCAACCCCGCGTGGCACTGCCCTCCGCACTTTGATGTATCTTTTTGAACGTGATGAGGCTATAAAGACTTATTCAGCTGGATAAAGATTATGTCCGGTCTAGTACACCGGACCATTTTTGTTTTATAAAACAAAACCCGCTGTAAAAAAGCGGGCGGATGTTAGCAAACCGTATAGCAATAAACGGCACAGATTTCCAAGCAACAATTTATATGCTTTCCAATAATCAGAATTGTAATATAAAAGCAGAAAATATTATATATTCTATTCTCTACCGCTCGATGATTTCTGTTGCATCTGGGCAAAGGAAAGATTTGGCTTACCGGCATAAGTATTTGTCTGCTGCGGTTGAATATGAGCTGTTGTTTTCCTAAATCCTTCACCGGAAATCGTATTATCACCGGTGCGCAAAGCAGTTACGAATGTTTTTTTATCGTTATTTGACATCGAACCGTATGCCTGCTCTTCCTGTGAACTGGATAGAGTTGCAGTCTGAACATTAATCATTGCCTGAGCAACATTAGGTTGAATATGATCCGTTGCTTCCTTAAATCCTTCACCGGAAATCATATTATCACCGGTGCGCAAAGCAGTTACGAATGTTTTTTTATCGTTATTTGACATTGAACTGTATGTTTTCCCTTCCAGTGAATTAGACAGAGTTGCTGTCTGTGCATCATTCATCGCCGGCTCAACATATGGCATTAAATCTTGTTTATATTTGGCTATTATATTTTGAACAATTGTTCCATGCTGTGCCGGATTTGCGTTATATTGTGCGTTCCAATCTCTAACAACCTTATTATAAGTCGCCTGATCTTTATCTTTCATATCCATACACGCACTATACAGTTTTTTATAAGAATCATTTTCCATAAACTTATCATATTGTTCGAATTTCATCACTGATTCAACATATGGCATTAAATCTTGTTTATAGGTTGCCAAAACATTATTAACGGCATTTTCCGGATGCGCCGGATCGGCATTATACTGTACGTTCCAATCTCTGACTATTTTGGCATATTTATCTGGTTCCTTGTTAAGCATATCCGTACAAGCCGCACGCAATTTTGCACCTGCATTTGTTGCCACAAATTTATCATATTGCATCGATTGTTCATTGCTGATTGTCGGTTGCTGAACTTGAGGTTGAGGTTGCGGTTGCGGAGATATCGCTTCCGCATTGCTTTGAATCGGTGATTTCACAATGGAATCAGCCTTTTTAAATTCATGTTTTTCTGAAGCAACATACTGGATTTTTCCAGAATTTATATCTTCCAAAGTTCTGTTCATATATTTTTCTTTACCAACATGATCATAGTCTGCAATCATATTGTTGCGGCGTTCAATCATAAAACCTTTCAGATTATCGTCAATTGGTTTATGAAGATCCATAAAATCACGCCATTTTTTATCTTTTATTTGTCCATTTTCATCAATTTCCAGCGGTAAAACCTTAATATGTCCATCCTTCTTAGTTACAACATACGCTGTTTTCAATTTATTTTGATGCGCTAATACTGTTGTTTCATCATGCGAACCTCTCACCACATCCTTATCAAACTTTCCGCCCTCAAAGACTTGTCCGCCGGCACGATCAATCCCTATAAATTCCTGTTTTATCCCTCTACTTTCATATTCAAACAAAAAACCATATTGTATTCCCTCTTGTTTCAAATATGTATGGTTATGCGAACTCTTTCCTAAAGAATACCCAAGTGCTCCATCCGGTTGCACATCCCTTGTATTATATTTATATGTTGACGTATTTGGATCGCAAGATCCTGCCGCATAAACAAAATTCATATTATCTTCAGCACATAAAACAGCGTATGGATCACTACATTTTCCTCCATGAAATACAGATTTTAAAACCCCCTTGTTATTATATGATTCTGAATTTTCTTTATCCAAATCATTCGGTGATTTTCCTTCCTCTGCTGCTTCGTTTAACATTGAGCTGACATATCCCTCAAAATCTCCTTTTGTGATTTCTTGATAATTGCAACCATTATTCATAGCCACAGATTTTGTATCTATAACATTAGTTTTATCTCTATCAATTTCAGCAGCCATACATAATGCTTCTCTTGTTAACGGGTTTGATGGATAAGGACGATCAGCATGTTCCGCTTGACAAATAGATTCGATAATTTTAATGTTCGCTTTTAAGGCTTCTTCAGGAGCCATAAAAGGAGCTTGAACAGAGGTTTGAGTCACCACAAAAGCTGTCGGATCTTTGGCTCTCTCATCAGTATCAGCAACTGCATTAATACCATTTTTTCTAAGTTGTGTAATAACCTCGTCTTGTGCAAATTTATTAGATCCTTTACCCGAAGCAAATGCCACCATCGGTGCTGCAGGACGATCAAGCCCTTCATAAAATCTGCGTAGCGAAGTTCTGGCTTGAGCAGGGTATTTACTTTGCATAATCTGCCCCTCAATAAAATCTTCGCTTAACCCATTGGTTGCAATCTCCTCTTTACTTATAGTAGGAGGAAATTTAATATATGATCCTTTCTGTTTTACAAATTCCCGAATATTATTGTTTTCAATTTCCATAATTGAATCATATATACCACTTTTTTCTTTATTTTTATTTTCCCAAAGACTCTTTTTTTCAGATAAATAAGATACTTTATTTTGCTCTTTTACAATTGATGCTTCAATTTCATTCAATTCATCGCGTGTATTTTTTCCAGATATTGTTGCTTGTAATAAAGGAGATTCTTTGACTTTTTCAATAATATTACTGTCTTTCACATATTGCATCAAATCAGTAAGTAAGTTCTGTGTTTGTTTAATTTTTTTATTATTTATTATATTATTAAACTTACCGATGAGTCCTTTTTCAGAAGCAAACAACTGTGTCACCGTGTCACTATTGTTAAAGCATTCACTAACAGCTTTTTGAAACAAGGCTTGCTTATTTTTTGGCAACAAAGATGAAATGTTATCAATTTTTACACTTAGTTGATTACTTATACTTTTTTCTTCTTGCAATTTTGATATTTTTGTATTTGTTTCATCTATTTGTTGATTATAATCGTCTATTCTTTTAGTGTTCTCATTTAAGTATTTTGCTCTTTGCAACGTATCTTTGCTTATGATGAAGTCTTCCACGCTTTTGTCATTTTTTATGACATCAAGAAGTTCTTCAATCCATTCACGACCGTAAATATCTTCAAAAGGATATTCACTTGTTAAAAATTCATCCGTTGAAAACTCAAATTTTCCCATATCCATATTCCTTGCACAGAACTGATTATTTGAAAACGTCTTAAACGCTTTTTATCATTAAAAACATCAGACGTGTATCAAATATAGAACATATATATCGTAACACATTATTTTCTTTTTTGCAACTTTTAAGCATACATTAAGATATAAAATAAGAACCGAAAACGAGTGACTGTCTCAAAAAAGAAATGTTTTTTATAGCCACTTCTTTTTTTTGATTTTAGCGCATAGCAATACACAATTTGCACTTATTTTTATCAAATTATATTAAAAACTTTGTCTTAGCCAAAGTTGCCAACTCTTGCTGTTACGCCCGATGTTATGGCTCCCCTCATAGCCGGTCTCTACCGACAAATTCTCGGTTATGCCAACTGACACCGCAACTTTATAAATCAGTCTGTCGCCAAATTTGCGGGTAGCCCAAGTTTTTTCGGCGTTAAAATGCAGACGCACCATGCCAAAATCTTTCAAAATACCTATTTCTGGAGCCAAACCGCCCCAGCTGTTATGCGGAATAAATCCGCCGTACGCTCCGTTGATTTTCATTAAGCCATACAGCCAAACATCAGCCGGCAAAGTTATTGTTTTGCCGACACCGCCATAGCCGTAACCGACATATCCTTCATCATAATTCTGCGGATTATACTCGCGGTTGATTTCCACCCCCACGGAATAAGAAATCGGGTCAAACACCCTGCCCGCCGGCACTAATGATTTGATTTTTATGGGCGCAAAATTTTGCAAAACAGTTTTGCGAGATTGATTATAGTACCGCCATTTACTGGACAACACACTGATTTCCGCCCCTTTAACCAACCCGAAACTACTGTCGGTTAAAGCTGTGTAAGCGGGACGAATTTCCACTTCTTCAAAACTTTTATGCCGCTTTTCACCGCCGCTGAACGACACTTGCATAGAATTGTGCGACAAAGCGGGATTTTCTCCGACCGGCTGCGCCTTTTTGCCCACCGGCAACGCGCTGCGCTTACGCAATACGCCGAAACTGGCTTTTCGATAATCTTTCAGTGGCATGTTTCCGGCGGTGTATTCATATTGAAAATACTGATACACCGCCTCATAAACTTCTGATTTTTCCTCATCAGTCAGATTTTCCGCCGTAAAATCATGTTCTTCTATACCGCGTAAAAACGCCTGATATTGCGCATTATTCATTGCCTTTAACAAGTTTTGAATTTGCGTGTATCGTGCCGGACGATAGTTTTGCGACTTTACCAAATTCGGCTCGTTATTGATAGTCTTCAGCGTGTCCAATGGAATTACCCACGCCGGATATTGCTTAGTCAAACGTAAATTCGGACGCACCGCCTCCAACAATTCCAAAATCATATACGAGCAGTTTTTACTCAAAAAATAATAGCGGATTTTGGCTTGCCGCATTTCATACAGATGGTCAATAAACTTTTGTTTTTCTTCATCCGTCAGATTAAGATTGTATTCCCAAATATCTCTGTTTTCTATATTATTATAAGTGTTTATTATTTCCCAATATGGGCTGACGCTATATACCCCTAGATATCCGCCGAATAAACCTTTGAGCGCAAACATCACGCCATATTCCGTTCCGGAATCCGCTCCAAAATTTGAGCCATGCGCCAACATTTGCGTTCCTTTGCGCGCAGTGTCTATACGCACCAGCGTATGGCCGAACAACGAAGCCGGATTGCTCATATAGGCGTTTGTAAACAAAATCGTGATACCTTGCGGACGCACATCACTCATAAATTGTTGATAATCCTTGCACCCGCTTAAATCACCCCGCACTTTTTTTAGCTGTTTCAAATAGTTAAATCTTGCCGGAAAGCTGCACTTTTTTTCACCTTTAGAAAAATCTTCTATTTCTGCCGCAAATTCCGCTTGCGGATTGTTTCGCCCGTCCGAACTTATATAAAATTCCTGATTTTCTACTAAACCCTGGTAGCCGTTAAGCGTTTTATGATAATGCAACAACTTCAGCCACGACACATCATACGCCGGACTTTCCACAGCCATAGCCGCGCCGCACCATAATAAAACACTCAAAACAATCAGAAT
>JBNMLT010000022.1:0-11333 GCA_050874965.1 Alphaproteobacteria bacterium | reverse complement strand
TAGTAATATGGAAAAAATATATAACCAGACGGATGAGTTGTTGCAGCAAATTATCCGTGAGCAGCAAGCCATTTTTGATAAATTGAAGGCCGAAAAAGAAATTGAACGGCAGAAAAAAACGGCTGAAGATGCCAAAAATTTATTAAATGAAACTTCAGCAGAATCAAATGTGGTTGTGAAACGTGATGGAAACATTCAACCTGTTGTGGAGGTTAAAGAAAATCATATAGATGATAAGGGACCGGAAATGATGGTTGATATTAATCCAAATGCCGGAAAGCAGCCAACTTTGCGAAAGGTTACAAATGAAATTGTCAACGGTGCTAGCGGAACTATTAAAAAATCTTATGAAGAAAAAGAACTGACAGCTAAGAAAAGCGTTAATAATGTGTTGCTAAAAGAAGTTGATGGCGCCGTCCAAAAGCCTTCCGGAACAATAGTTGTGAAATAAAAACTAGTTTGAGTTGTTCTTTGGCTTTTAATGTGCTATATAGTAAAAAAAGGCTAAATAAAAATAATTATGGAGATTAAAAATGTATAAAAAACCTGAAGTGTGTGTATTGCCTGTTGCTGGTTTATCAACTCGAAACTTGCCGACAACAAAAGTTTTGCATAAAGGATTTATGACGCTGGATAATATTCCGGTTATTCAATATGCTGTGGATAGCTGCGCAGAAGCGGGCATTAAAGAGATTGTTTTTATATACAGTGATGATGCTTGCAAGCATATGTTTGAAAAATATTATACTCCGGCTCCAGAATTGGAAGAGAATCTTAAATCGAAAAATAAAATGGATTTGTTGGAGGCTGTCCAAAAAATTATTCCTGCAGGAATGAAGTTTTCTTTTGCTCGACAAAGTGAACCTAAAGGAAATGGACATGCCATCTTAATGGCTAAAGAAGTTATTGGCAAACGTGATTTTGCGGTTATGTGGGTGGATGATGTTTATATCAATCTGCATGGTGATGGTGTTTTAAAACAATTGTGCGATGTGTATGAGCAAAAAGGCGGAATTGTTGAAAATATTATGGAATGCCCACGCCAAGATATGGTTCGCTATGGTGCATTGGTTGGAGCAAAAAGAGAGGGAAACGTTGTTCGAGCCACAGGATTGATTGAAAAACCAAAATTGGAAGAGGTTCCGTCGAACTATGCGTCAATGGGACCATATGTTATTCCAAATGAAGTTATGGATATTTTACCGGAAGTTACAAAAGGAACGAATGGTGAAATAAATTTGACAGATGCGTTGAATTTGGCAGCTATGCGGGGAACTCCGATTTATGGCGTGCTTTGCAAGGGGCTTCGTTTTGATTGCGGAACAAATTTAGATTTGCAAAGAGCGAACATTAAGTTAAGCTTGATGAATAGCGGAGAACTGAGAGCCTATACACGAGAATTGTTGGATACAATGGATTTATAGGTTAATTTAGAAGCTAAATATCAAAAAACATCTCTTACGCCAGTAAGAGGTGTTTTTTTTTTGCATGATTTAAAAAAGAAAAACCTTCAAGTTATAAAAACATGAAGGTAAAGAATTATAAGACTAATACTTAAAAAAATATTAGGATACTCGTTTTTCTTTTTTTACATTTCTATAAATCGTTATTTAGAAAGTAGGTGCTCTAATCATAAAAGATATATCACATTTAACATATATATTTAGGATCAGAACAAGGACAATCTCGAATACGATTATCAGAACAAATGATTAACATAATTATTTTATTTACATTATCATGTATATCATATCTATTTATCTTTGTCAATAGCTTTTTGTATAAATTTTGTTTATTTTTATTGATTGTGTGTATGAATGCTTTGATATGCTTGAATAAAAATAAAAAAATAAGTATGTTTCCCTTAATTTGTGTACAGGAATAAAAATGAATAATAAAATATTTAGTAAAAACAATTCAATTTTTTTTGCTTGTTTGGTGTTTAGCTTTGGCGTTAGTTTTTTCCTTAGACAAGAATGTTTCTGGGATTTTACTAATTACCACTATTATAACGCGTTTGCTTTTTTGAATGATAGATTGAATTATGACATTGTTTTGGGTTCCATTAATTCATTTTTTAATCCACTGTTAGATCTTCCTTTATATTGGATGATACAAAATATTAACGATTTTCCAAGGCTGATTTATGGTATTCAAGGACTATATTTTGGCATATGTTTGTTCTTCTTCATAAAAATATGCGACTTATTTTGGAATATTAATCATCATGGTGGAATTTTCGCCACAATAGTTGCCGTTGTTCTAGCCATAACCGGAGAAGCCGTTGGAATTCAAATTGGCACGTCAACTAATGAAATTCAAGTTACCGCCATATTTATGCCCGCTTTGTATTTTTTGTTCAAGATACTGATAAAAACAAAATTACAGAAAAGTTGGAAGTTTTTAGCCGTTGGCGTGGGAATGGGAATTGCCTTGGGCCTCAAACAAACAGTGATAATTTATTGCTTGAGTTCTGGACTGACCTCCATAATTTTGTATAAAAGACTTAAACATCCGTTTAAATACATTAGTTTGTTCGCTTTTGGCGGTGTCTTGGGCTATCTTATATCTAACGGTTGGCAGATGTGGCACTATTGGCAAGATTATCAAAATCCATTTTTCCCGTTTGCCAATGCGATATTCAAATCAGAATGGTTTGATCCCATAAATTATAGAGATACAAAATTTTTACCGACACTTCAAAATTTTTGGTATTTTCCGTTAACAATGATTAACTCTGTCAATGTGATTTCGGAGAAATTTTATGAAGATATTCGTTTACCGTTTATCTATATTGAACTATGGGTTGTGGCAATAAGCTTGTGTTTAAAAAATGTTCGCCGATTTTTTTCAATTCATAATAAATGGCAAGTGTATTTTGTGTTTATGGGAACAAGTTTTTTTAGTTGGATGTTTCTATTTTCTAATTTGAGATATGCCATTATTTTGGAAATGCTGAGTGGCGTTTTTATTAGCGCTTTATTTATAAGCTTATTTTTTCAGCTATTTTCAAAAAATAGGGGCTTTAGGCATTTTTGCGAAACAGCTGTATTGTTTTGGTGCGTGTTGTGTTTGTGTGCATGTTTTGTATATATGCCGATTTACCAATTTTCTCCAAGAACAACATCAGCTAAGTTTCTTTATGTGGAGCCATTAAAATTTCCAGAAAATAGCATGATTAAATTATATAATTTTCCGTCGGCGTTATATATTGCGGAATGGTCAAAATACAATAAAATTAAAGGCGTTGGGTTTTCTCATTATTATGAAGATAGTCCGATTGCTGGTATAGATTTTGTGGAACGCGGCAACTTTAAAAGGAAAAGGGACGCTGTTGTGCAAGCCTATAAGGGGCCCACAATTTTAATATATCATCCACATAAAATTTTGATGTCAAAACCGCGTGTGAAGCCTCTGGAAAAATTGCAGGAAACAGTGGATAAGGAAATAAAAGAAAAAAATTTATACTGTCGTCCCATAAAAAAGAACTTTTATAATGACGCGATTATTTGCGTGCCTCAGAATTTGAAAACACAAATTTTAGGTGATTGATAAACAAGAGGCTAGACCTCAAAATCTAACCTCTGTTCAGTGTGGCTGCTTCACCTGGACTCGAACCAAGATTGACGGAGTCAGAATCCGCTGTCCTACCATTAGACGATGAAGCATTTATATATGCAATATGCCCCATTATTAAGCCCGAATTTTAGATTTGTCAAATATTTTTATAAAAAACTTCACATTTAGAAAATACATGTTAAATTGCATAAAAAGGAGAAAATCAGATGCTTAAAAAATCTTTTTTGCAAAATATATGGAATATGATTGTCAGAAACAACGTAAATGAGCGGAAAATTTCAGAAATTCAAGCAGAAGAATTACAAAAAAATTATCAAGAGGCATTTAAAAATGCGGCAAATATTTTAGAATATCCACCGTATATAGACATTGTTAGACAATTATTGTCAGACAAGTCAGAAATTTTTCGGGCGGCTGTATATTATTTATGTCGGATTGCTGAAAATGAAAGCAAATATGCTGAACCGATATTTACAATATTGGAGCAATATCAAAAAAGATCTAAAAGAAATGAAGCGGATTTAGAATTTTTGGCGGCGCAAATTCAAAAAATGAAAAAAAATATTCCTTTTTTGCGTTAAAAAATTGTTTTACCCTTGAATGACATTGAAACATGATTATATCAAAAGTTGTGAAAATAAAATATTTGTTAAAATAAACAACTTAGGAGTGAAAATGTCTACAGGAACTGTAAAATGGTTTAATACCCGCAAAGGTTATGGTTTTATTCAGCCATCTTCCGGAGGAAAAGATGTTTTTGTACATGTTACAAAGCTGGAAGAAAAAGGAATTCGCCGCTTGCACGAGGGGCAAAAAATCGGTTATGAATTGTATGATGATCGTGGGAGAATAGCTGCCGGAAGCATCAAAATTTTAAGCTGAAACTAAATTGATGTTATATTGATATTTCAAAACCTTCCTTTTTTAAGGGAGGTTTTTTGTGTTGAAAATAGAAAGTCATTGATTTTTGAGGTATGTCATGGTATTTCTTTTCTAAATTTCAGCTATAAGAAAAGCTGTTGGAGGAGGTATTATGAAAGTTTCCATTTTAATATTTTCATGTTCGTTTTTAGCGTTATATGGTATGGTTGTCGCAAGAGCGGAAGCAGGTGAAGCTAATGATAGTGATGAAGCAGTTCAGTCCGCGTTATCTGGGAAAACCACGGAGACAGATTTATTATTTTCTCAAAAAAATGGCAAAGAATGGGTAACGGATAAAGATGAAAAACCGTTTTCCGGTTCTGTGGTTAAAACGGATAAAAATGATCGTAAAATAACTTATTTCTATCGCAATGGTTTGCGCAACGGCGTTGCAACGTCCTATTATGAAGATGGAAAAATGGAATTTGAAATTACGTATCGCAATGGTCTGAAAGATGGCGAAGAAATTTATTTTTATGAAAATGGCGCGCCAAAACTGAAAAAAACTTACAAAGCGGATAAGCTAAACGGTGCAAAAATTTCTTTTTATGAAAATGGAAAGCCTAAACGGCAAGATTACTATATTGAAGGGGTGCTTGATGGTGAAACAACTTATTTTGACGAAGAAGGAAATCGTGTTAAAATAGAACACTATAAATCTGGTATGAAAGAAGGGGTGGAACATATTATTGATAAAGACACGCTTCAAGAAGAAAATAATTATGCCGGCGGGCAAAAAAACGGCATTACAAAAATTTATAATAAAGAATATCAGACGGATGAAATAAATTATGTCAACGGCAAAAAAGAAGGTGTGGCAAAACATTATAATGCCGATGGCAGTTGGATTGAAATTCCTTATACTAATGATGTAAAAAACGGCGAGGGGGTCGCCTATTATCCAGATAAAAAAATTGCCAACAAGGCCAATTATTTAAATGACAAGAAAAATGGATTGAGTGAAAAATATTATAAAAACGGATTGCGCCAAGTTGCGGAAACGTACAAAAATGATAAATTGGAAGGCATAAAGCGCCAATTCAGCCAAAAAGGAGACCTTGAAACGGTTTCATATTTTGTGGAAGGCATGGAGTTGGCAAAGATAGAAATAGCGAAAGACGATGAATTAAAAGATATTATGACCGCGGCCAAAAAGGGGCAGCTAGGAAAGTATGCTTCTAAAAAAAATTTGTGGTATCCTGTGTTGTGGCTGGGAATTAATTTTGAAGACATGGATATTTTGCAAGTATTAGAAAAAAATATGAAAATGTATAATGCCACGTTGGATGACACAAAACAATACGTTATGGCAAGCAAAACGAAATATCAAGATTCTAACCGCCGTTTGTTTTTTGGTTTAACGCCGTTGAGTTATGCGGTTAATTTGTCTTTACCATCAGAAGTTTTACAAAGATTTGCCACGCCAGAACATATTGATGAACAAAATCCCCGCGGTGGCACAGCTTTGCAAGAAGCGATCCGCTTAAATAATTTGGATATGGTTAAATATTTGCTGCTTAAACAGGCTGATGTAAAAAAAATTTATAATGGGGCAATTGTTTTGCAAGCGGTGCGCGATCATGCTCGTTTAGCTATTATTGAAGAATTGTTAAAAGCCGGCGCAGATATAAATATTAAGGATGAAAACGGAAAAACACCTTTGGTGGAAGCCGTTAGAAACAACAATGTGGCGCTGGTGATGTTGTTGCTAAAATATCAAGCCGATACAAACATCTTATTGCCGGATGGTAAAAATTTGTTATTTTTTGCGGTTTCCAATCAGGATGACGAGGCGATTCTTGACAAGCTTTTGACACGTGCGGATGTAAATCAAAAGGATGCGGATGGCAATGTTTTGTTAGTTGAAGCTTTAGTTCAAAAAAATTATGTCTTGGTCGAAAAGCTTTTAAGAAACGGTGCTGACGTTAATTTGCTGGATGCGTCAGGAGAAAGCGCGGCGACATATGTTTTAAGTCATGAAACAGAAGATAAAGTTGTGCAACAGATCTATGCCGCCAATATTGATGTTGTAAACAATGTTGGAAATTCCGGCTTGCCGCTTTGGAAATTGTTAGTGGAAAATAAAAAGTGGCCATTATTGCGAATGGTTTTGGACAAAATGGGAGGCATTGATAAAGCCGCCACAGATGGTGTTGCGCCGATTCAAACTTTGTTATCTTTGGATGAAAATGCTTCGCCAGAATTGGAAAATATTTTATTGTCTTATGTTTCTGCGCAATGGTTGAATGAAAATCCTAAATTTATTTGGAAAACTCTGGAGTTGAAAAATTTTCGGCTCTGGCAAAATTTAATAAAAATTGGTTTCAATCCTCAAATCAAAAATCAGGACGGTGACACGTTAGCTTTGTATTTATTGAAAAATCATTATGATTTAACGTGGTTGGCTGAATTGGAAAAGCTTCAACCGGATTTCAACGAAACTGACAAAAACGGAATAACGCCTATGTCATTTGCAATTGAAGCGAACAATGCGGAAGCTGTTCAAAACTTATTAAATTATGGTGTGAAAATAAGTGAGGAAAAACAAAAATCATATTTGGCAAAATTAACCGGAAAGCAATCGGATATGACAAGATTATTGCTGAATGATATAAAAGATATAACGTTTGTTGGTAGTAAACACTCAACTTTGATGATGTCCGCCGTGAAAAACATGAACATCGTTTTGCTGGAAAATTTATTAACCAGAGGCGCGGATGTTCACGCGCGAGATGTTGATGGCAACGAGGCGTTTCATTATCTTGCCTTGGCGGCGCGCAATAATAAATTATTTTCGGAAGACGAGCAATTAAAAAAATTGGAAGAAATTGTTTTATTGTTGAAAAATCATGGTGTTGATTTGGATGTGCAAAATGGCAATGGAGAAACTTTGCTGATACAGTTGGCAAAGCAAAATAATGAGCTCTATTACCCATTGTCGGAAATTTTGATTAAAAATGGCGCAAATGTTGACATTAAAGACCAATACGGAAAAACAGCCGCAAGCTATGTGCTGGAATTTAAGAGCAAATCCAATAAAAACAAATAGATGAATTAAAAACATATCCCCGAAAAGCGCTTTCAACTTTTCGGGTGTTTTATTTTATGCGCAAGATTATTTAAATAATTTAGCTTATTTGTTACATGCTGGAAAAAAAGCTTTACATTTTCTCGTGGTTAAATTAACCTTACGCCAAGATGGGCGATAGTCTGTCTGGGGTGTCGAAACCTCTTAGGTACATGTCTGTATGCAAGACATAAATTAAGCATACCTTCTGGTTAAAGCTGGAAGGTGGCAAAATGTGCTATCTTTAGCTAATATGCTACACTATCTTGTATCTAGTAGTTTCGAACTTCCAGCTGCCTTGTCGGCAGCTTTTTCGTTATTATATATAAAACAAAAAGGGAGTTCTAAACAAATGATGAAAAAAAATGAAGTCGGCCGCAGTATGATTGAAATGCTGGGTGTTTTAGCCATTGTCGGGGTTTTGAGCGTTGGCGGAATTACCGGCTATTCCAAGGCCATGATGAAATTTAAAATTAACAAAACCATAGATCAGATATCACAAGCGGCTGCAGCTACGCAAACTCTATATGCGCAACAGCAGACATTTAGAGGGTTATCTTATGGTATCATGGGTTCTGATCATCCTTCACCTACTGCGGTAGAAAGTCTAATATTGTCGGATTCCGTTCAAAAAGAAACAATAGTGTATCATGGTTCAGGGGGGGGAACATATTCAAGAGATTATTATGAGAATGAGTTCGGTGGCGCGTTTTCTATTGTTACTTTGAGAAATTATCCCCGTAAAGGCTTTTCAACGGAAACTGATTTCTATATTTTTTTAAATGGTTTACCGTCTGAAGCATGCATGGCCTTAGGCTCCACTGATTGGGGGGCTACCGGTATGTCAGGATTAATTGGTATAGCCGTCGGACGTTTTTTTTCTGCGTCTGGAGATATAATTTATCCGGGATGCAAAGGAGATGGAGAATTTAATAATAGTTCTTATTATTCTGGTTATTACGCCTGTGCGGATGCTTTGCCTATTTCTCCGGCTAAAATAGCTGAAGTGTGTAAAAAAGCAGGCGGGAGTTCTGGAGTTGTATCGATTATTTTTTCAAAATAGTATTTTGCGGCTATTAAAAATCATTATCTTCTTTTTTATTGCTTTCTTTATTGTTGGGGATATTTTTATTGTTTTTTTAGTGACTATCAAAGGAGATAATGATTTTTATAAAGCCTATCAATATGCAATTTCATATGTTGACAAAAATTTGGAGTTTGAATATAACAATCTCGAATTTATAGCACCTGTTCATTATGAAACAGTGGATCAACCAAAAATTCCAAAGATTATTCACTATGTGTGGTTGGGGTCTAAGGAGTTGCCAAAAGATGTGCAAAAAACAATTGAGACATGGAAAAAGTTTGCTCCGGATTATGAAATTAAACGTTGGGATGAAAAAAGTTGTGATATAAATTCAAATGATTTTTTAAAATACACCTATGAGCATAAATATTATGATTATGCTGCGGATTTTTGTCGGATAAAAGCCTTGGAACAGGAAGGCGGTGTTTATTTTGACACAGATCATCATTTAACCAAGCCGCTAAAATTACCTGATTCGGAAGTTGTTTTTGTGCAAGAATGTGAGGGAATTTCCGGCTCATTTATGGCTTCTATTCCGCATCATCCGTTTTTTAAAGCAATGCTAGACTCTAAAAATTGGCCGGTTACCCATAAAAAAGATTTTTTAGTCATTCAAGATAAATTGATGGAAGAATTGAAAAGTTATTACCATATCGGAAAAATTCCTTTCTACGGTGTTTCCAACAAAAGTTTGACAATATTTACGTCAAATTATTATATGTTTGATTATGGCGGTGGTGAAAACAGGGCGATTCATCTTTACGGAGCAGGGTATCGAAAATATTTTCAAAATTCATGGTGGTATAGGATTTTTTATAAAAACAACTTGGATAATGTTTTTTATCATCTGGGCGGTCGCACTTTAATTCCTTTGGAAAATGGCGAGGTTTATGACTATGAAACAAAAGAAAAGTTCCATATGCAAATAAGCAAAGACAGAGATGTTATTTATTTGCAAGATAAAAATTTCAAATCATTAGGATTTTATTACTGTTCTTTTGACTTTTGTTTAAAAATGCTTAATGCAAAAAAAAATAAGTTTTAACCCAGCTCTACGGTAAAATCCGCTTCAGTTGTGTTTTGAATATCTTCCAAAGAAGAATAAGGACTGATTTCTTTGAGAATAAGCCCTTTTTTAGAAACTTCAAAAACGCCTTTTTCGGTGATAATCAAATTAACTTTATGCGCCGCCGTTAAGGGAAGTGTGCATTTTTTTAAGATCTTCGGCATTCCTTTAGAGGTATGCTCCATCGCAATAATCAATTTTTTGGTTCCCACAACCAAATCCATGGCGCCGCCCATCCCCGGCGTGAATTTTCCCGGAATGCACCAGTTGGCCAAATTTCCTTCTTGATCAACCTGTAAAGCGCCCAGAACCGTAATATCTATATGACCGCCACGCATTAGCCCGAATGAAGTCAAGCTATCAATGAAACAACCTCCGGGATTGAGGGTGACGCCAATGCCGCCGGCATTGGTGATTCTTTCATCTTTAACAGATTCATGCGGATATGTGCCAACGCCTAAAACTCCATTTTCTGATTGAACAATAACTTCTACATCGTTGGGTAAATAAGTCACCGCTTTGGTCGGCAAGCCGATACCTAAAGTAATCACATCGTTATTATGAAATTCTTTTGCAACACGTTTAGCAATAACTTCTTGCGTTTCATCTTTGGATAATATCATTTAACTTTTTCCCTTGTCACAATATAATCAACCATAATCCCCGGTACAATGACATTGTTGGGATCTAAAGGCTCGTTGTGCAGATAATCAACTTCCGCAATCACAATATCCGCAGCGCTGGCCATAACCACGTTAAAATTTCGGGTTGAGCCAAAATATGATAAATTTCCAAAATGATCAGCGTTTGTGGCATATATTAAAGCGATATTGGCGCGGAGAGGTTTTTCCAAAATATAATCTTGTCCGTCAACATTAATAAGTTGCTTTCCTGTTTCAATATCTGTTCCAATGCCGGTAGGGGTCAATACACCGCCTAGTCCGGCGCCACCGGCACGGATTCGTTCGGCAAGGGAGCCCTGTGGAGCCAGTTCAACTTCTAACGTTCCATTATTCATTTGAAAAACAGTTTCCGGATTGGTCCCAATATGTGAAACAATAGCTTTTTTTATTCTGTGCGCGGAAATCAATTTTCCTCTATCTGAATCTGGCAAAGATGTATCATTGGCAATAAGAGTCAAATTATTGACATTTGTTTTTAAGATTTCATCAATAACCATCGTGGGGGAGCCACATTTTAAAAAGCCACCAATCATGACACTTTGGTCATTTTTAAAAAATTGCGCTGCTTCTGTGGCTGAAATAAATTTTACCATAAACTCTCCTTTAATATATCCTCAGGCATAATCGAAAATATTAAAAAAGTCAAGGAGCGGAAAAAATTGCTTGAGATAAAATAAAAAGCTTGTGTAAAAAAACACAAGCTTTTTATTTTAGAGTTTCTTTAGGAGAGCGGCAGATAATTCCGGTTCAACGTCCGCGATTTTTTTTGCGATCTCGCGAACTTTTTCTTGTTCGTCTTCGGGAATTTTTTCAATTTTTTCCAACCGCTCAAAGGCAATTTTCACAAAATTGGCTCTAATCTGCTGTGTCATGCGATGAGCACTCAAATGACGCGCAATAATATTAAGCGGCATCAGTAAATAGCTGTTT
>JBNMLT010000021.1:0-11410 GCA_050874965.1 Alphaproteobacteria bacterium | reverse complement strand
ATATTTTCCCGATGTTTTATATAAATATTTTAAGATACAAACTTCTTTTTCTGTCAGTTTGAATAATTTTCCGTTTGTCAAATCAATAATTTCTCTTTTATTTGGACGCAATTCATAGCCATTAAAAGTTAAATAGCCATCAACAGAATTATCCAATTTATTATTAGCCGCGCGCAAAACATCTAAAAATTTCATCAGACAAAAAGGCTTTTTCACTTCTATATTCAGATTATCATCTTTTATATTTTTCTCTGCGCCCCGCGATAAAAACATAATGGGCACGGAGTCATATTCTTTTCTAAGTTCGGCATAAGACTGAGCATTTTCATCAACAATCAGCAAATCAGGCGCGCTTTCCACAAAAGAAAAATCAGGTGCAAAACGTTGAATCTGCGCTTTTAAATCTTCGGCAAAATCAATATTTTTTGATATCAATAAAATATGAGACATCTTTATTCCTAAAATTCAAGTTCCACGCCACTTATAAAAGCGTATCCACGGTTATTTTCCAGAAGCACGCTGTTTTCCGTGTATTCGGCGTGCGCAGCTGCCAGATATAAAGCCACATGTTTATGCACGGAAATTTTATTTGCAAACGTAACTATTTTATCCTTATTATCTGTTTTATCCGCCTCCGCAACAAAATATGACACACCTGTGGTTAACGGACCAAATTCATAACTCACCCCAACATTAAAAGCCTGTCCCCGACGAAAGCCATCAAAATAATAAGGCAGATTTTCACTCAAATTGAGAGCATAATCGCCGGAAGATGTATAAGACTTACGGTATGAGCCCCCAATCGTCCAACCTTTGCGATATAAACTCAGGCCTGCGGAAATTTCTTGATTATTTTTGCGATTATACGCATATCCTAAAGAACTTTCCAGTTCGAACGTGCCAATTTCTTGCTGGTTATATAAACCAAACGCATAAGACGAACGATTGTCATAGCGGCTATCTTTATTTATTAATCCCGCTTGCGAATAGCTGTCCGGTGTATAAGAAACAGCTAATTTGGTATGATAAAACTCAGGAGTCGTATAGCTCACTTTTGGCGCATCGGCATCTGTATTTAAATATGTGGAATTTAGCGTACGAAATATAGTTGTGCGACTATGTCGTTGCCAACCAGAATTTATAATAAAATCTGAAACCAGAGAATTATTCACGCGAAAAGCCCCCACTCCCGGAGCTCCAACCGCCAACTGATATGCCGCATTATAAATTTGTCCGACACTCAATTCACCATATTCAGATTGCACTGTGCCATAAATATTTTCACCCCATTTACCTTGGTTATAGTCTTCCAACTCCTTAGCATCCGAGGCTTGCAAATCCATTCCAATTTTAAACGTCAGATTTTCACTAAAATGATAACCACTATTTGTATAAATTTCAAACATTGCTGGCGTATGATTATGTTTATTGTAAGGGCGATATTTTTTTGCATAATTGCTGTAACCATAAAAAGAATCCGCCACACCGGATACGTCATAAAAAAATTCTCCGGCCCAAACCGGTGATGAAACCAAGCAAAAAGCAGTTGTCAGCAATTTTTTCATATTCTATTCCTTAATATTTTGATTTAATTTATGAATACTCACTCTTTATGTCAATAAAAAATCAATTTTTCTTATTTTAAAAATAAGCCTGTTTATAAATAAAAAAATAGTGCTTTTAAAATTTGTTTTCTTATATATAATAGTGAACAGTTTGAAATTTTGATTTTAAGAAAGGATAAATTAATGCAAAGACCAGTTATGTTGCTTATTTTGGACGGCTGGGGATATAGAAGCACAACCACCAAAGACAATGCCATCGAAATGGGTGAAACTCCTAATTGGCATAATTTGTTGAATACCTGTCCTCATTGCTTTGTCGAAACATCCGGATTAGACGTTGGTTTGCCGGCAGGACAAATGGGCAATTCCGAAGTCGGCCACATGAACTTGGGTGCAGGACGTGTGGTTATGCAAGATTTGCCTAAAATTGATCAGGCCGTTAAAGAACATACATTGGAAAAGAATCCGGTGGTTGTTGAACTTGTTAACACGCTCAAAGCAAACGGCAAAACCTGCCACGTGATGGGATTAATGTCTCCGGGCGGCGTGCACTCGCATCAGGAACATATTGTGGCCTTATGTGAAATTTTAAATCGCAATGGCATAAAGGTTAATGTACACGCGTTTTTAGATGGTCGCGACACACCGCCAACCTCTGCCGAAGGATTTTTAGAACAATTTAATCAATCAATAAAAGGTATGCCTCTGGTTAAACTTGTTACTTTGTCCGGACGTTTTTACGCCATGGATAGAGATAAACGCTGGGATAGAGTGGAATTGGCTTATAACAATATTGTTTCGGCCAATGGTAAGCGCTATTCTTCAGCGGATGAAGCCATTAAAGCCTCTTACGCGGCAGGTGTAAACGATGAATTTGTTGTTCCTTGCGTGATTGGTGATTATCAGGGTGCTGATGATGGCGATGCCTTTTTACTGGCAAACTTCCGCGCCGACCGCGCTCGTGAAATCACCTATGCTTTGGGTGATGAAAAATTTGAAGGTTTTGCCCGTCATAAAATTGTAAAGTTTTCCGAATGTGTCGGTATGGCTGAATATTCAGTTGATCACAACCGCTTTATGAAAACAATTTTTGCGCCGGAACAGCTCAAAAATATTTATGGTGAAGTTGTTTCCGCACACGGCATGACACAATTGCGCATTGCGGAAACAGAAAAATACGCGCATGTAACATTTTTCTTTAACGGCGGTGAAGAACGATTGTTTAAAGGTGAAGAACGCATTCTTATCAACAGTCCGAAAGTTGCCACCTATGACTTAAAACCGGAAATGAGCGTATATGAAGTAACCGATGCTTTAGTAAATGCTATTGAAAGCAAAAAATTTGACACAATTATCTGTAATTTTGCCAATGGCGACATGGTGGGACATACGGGTATTATGTCTGCGGCTTTGCAAGCTGTTGCAGCCGTTGATAAATCTTTGGGACGCGTGATGAAAGCCATTAAAGACGTTGATGGAGTCTTGTTTGTCACCGCCGATCACGGTAATGTGGAAAAAATGGTTGATGAAAAAACAGGTCAACCGTACACAGCTCATACTGTAGGAAAGGTTCAAGCCGTTTTATATAACGCTCCTGAAAATGTAAAAGGCATGGAAGATGGACGCTTGGCAGACGTTTCACCAACTTTGCTTGATTTGTTGGGTTTGGATAAACCTGCCGATATGACCGGTCATTCTTTGTTAAAAAAATAAAAGATTGGACTAAGTATCGTGCAAAAAACGCTTTTAATTTTTAGTTTGATTGCTTTATTAGTTGCCGGACAGCATGTTCATGCCGCGCCGGCAGCTAATGTTTCCGCTTCGGAAATTGCAAAAATGGAAGCCGAGGCCAAGCGTGTTTCTCAAGAACATCAACAAATGGAACAAAAAGCCAATAAACTTAAAGAAGAAATTAAAAACGTTAACAACAAAATGATTGCGGCTGCGCAAAAAATTCAAAATGGCGAAGATGAAATTCGCAAAAAACAAGACGAATTGGAAATGTTGCAAAAACATTTAAGCGAATCCGAAGAAAAATTTAATTCTGAAAATGACATGCTCATCGAAACTTTAGCCGCTTTGCAAAATTTGGCATTACGTCCGTCTGAGGCTGTTTTGGTTCAACCTCTGTCGCCGGTAGAAGTTATGCGGAGCAGCATTTTATTGCGCGGCAGCGTCCATGCTCTTGAAAGCCGCGCCAGTTCTATTCGTCAAAGCATAGAAGACATCAGCAACCAAAAATCTCAAATAGCCTTACGCCTTAAAGATTTGGAAAAAGACAATAAAAAATTAGCGCAACAACAAGAAAATATGAAAATATTATCTAATCAAAAAAATGCTATGTATAGTCAAATTTCCAGCAAAAGCGAAGAAGCCAAAAAAAAGGCGGATATGTTGGCTAGTCAGGCGCATAACTTGAGAGATTTATTGGAAAAATTAGAGAAACAAAAAGAAATTAACCGTCGACAAATGGCAGAAAAAGCTCGTTTGGCTCGAGAACGTAAAGTTGAAAAACTTAGGGCTGAAAATCATGGATTGGAGGCCAGTTATGAAACAGAAAACGCTAATATTGCTTCTGAGCAAACAATCACCGGCTTCAGCAAAGCAAAAGGACGCCTTTCTCGTCCAGCTCGTGGTCCTTTAGTCACAGCGTTTCACTCAGAATTGTCCAAAGGCGTTGTTTCTAACGGCATTGATATTAAAACAGCGGACAAAGCTCAAGTTATTGCTCCTTTTGACGGAACTGTTATTTATGCCGGACCATTTAAAAATTTTGCCAATTTGATTATTATTGACCATGGTGAAGGATACACATCATTGTTGAGCGGTTTGGGTGAAACAAACACAGAAGTCGGTCAATTACTCTTGGCTGGCGAACCCGTTGGCACAATGCCGAGCGGTAATAATAACAAATTACATATGGAAATTAGAAAAAATAATCATCCGGTTGATCCGAATGAGTGGATTAAAAAATAATAAAGGAACATTAAAATGTTAAAGAAAACGCTTGTTATTTACATTTTGGCATTAAGTCTTGTGGCTGGATGCGTTTCAGCAAAAGAAAAAGTGAAAAAAGATGAAGAACAAACAAACACTTATGAATTGCTGAATTTATTCGGCGAGGTGATGGAACGAACAAAAATGTCCTATGTTGAAGACGTGACGGACAAACAGTTGATTGAAGCCGCTATAAACGGCATGCTGACATCGTTGGACCCACACTCCAGCTACTTGAATGTAGACGATTTTAAATATATGAGTGAGCAAACCAAAGGTAAATTTGGCGGTTTAGGAATTGAAATCACCATGGATAACGGTGTGGTTAAAATCATCTCTCCAATTGATGACACACCAGCGGCAAAAGCGGGGCTAAAGGCTGGTGACTATATCACAGATATTGATGGTGAAACGGTTATCGGTCAGACCTTAAATGATGTTGTCAACAAACTCCGTGGCAAAGTTGGTTCAAAAGTAAAAATAACCATTCGCCGTGTCAATGAAAAGCCTTTTACTGTCACGCTAAAACGCGCAGAAATCAAAATTCAGTCCGTTAAGAGTGATATTAAAAATGACGATGTTTTATACATCCGCATATCGTCTTTTAGTGAAGAATTAGACAAGTCGATTGAAAAAGCCGTAAAAGACGCGCAAAAGAAACTCAAAAACAAACTGGCCGGAATAGTTATTGATGTGCGAAACAATCCTGGGGGATTGTTGGATCAGGCCGTAAGCGTTTCTGATTTATTCTTGGAGCAAGGTGAAATTGTTTCCACCCGTTCACGCAATGTGGAAGACACCGTTAAATTTTCAGCAACAAAAGGAGATATTGCCAAGGGGTTGCCGATTGTTGTTTTGATTAACGAAGGTTCTGCTTCCGCATCCGAAATTGTGGCCGGTGCTTTGCAAGATCACCACCGCGCTGTTGTTATTGGTGAAAAATCATTTGGAAAGGGCTCTGTCCAAACAGTTGTTCCTTTACGCAACAATGCGGCAATGCGATTAACAACTGCCCGTTATTACACACCATCGGGGCGTTCTATTCAAGCCAAAGGCATTGAACCGGATGTAGTCGTTAAACAAGCTAAAGTAGAAGAAATCGAATCGAATGGTTGGAATATTAGTGAAGCTGATTTAAAAGGCGCGTTAAAAAATGAACAAGCTGATAAAAAATCTTCTAAAGCCAAAAAAGAAGCCTCTAAAGAAGACATGAAAGATTATCAACTTGTTCGAGCATTGGATTTGGTTAAAGCTTTATACCTTTATGGGCAAAATGACAATTTAAATGTCAGTACCTCAAACACTCAAACAGTTGCACCTAAAGCACAGGAAAAAGTCAAGACAAAACCGGCTGTAAAAAAACGTAAAGGCAAAAAATAATGTCGGAATATTTTAGACGTAATGCGGGAATAGTTGTATTTAGAGCAGATAAAAAAGTTTTGCTTTGCCAACGTAGTGACATGTCTAATTCTTGGCAATTTCCGCAAGGCGGCATTGAAAGCGCGGAAACACCGCAACAGGCCGCCGAACGGGAATTACAGGAAGAAACATCATTAAAAGGCTTAAAAAGAATCCTAACGCTTTGCACGCCCGCTCGTTATCGGTTTCCTCCGGATATTCTAGCCTCCATGAAAAAAAGAGGCTTTAACAACTCTGGACAAGATATGTTTTGGTCTCTATTTTATTTTGAGGGTTCTGACAGTGAAATAAATTTAAATACGGCGACTCCGGAATTTAAATCATTTAAATGGGCAACTTTAGAAGAGGCTGTAAGTTTGGCTATTGATTTCAAAAAGCCGGCGTACGCAAAAATGTATTGGGCTTTTAAATCTGTTATAACGCACTATAAGAATTAATTTGGTTTAATAAAGATATAAAAATTAGCCGTATCACCTTCTTTTGCCACAAGTTGACATTTTTTGACAACATCAACCAAACTATCTGTTGTAAAATTCTTTCGACGCCATAAATCCTGCCAATTTTCATGACTCCAATGACTGGAATCTTTACTGGAAAAAGCAATGTTATTAATATCTTGAGCCACAGCTTTAGCGGCATAGAATATGTTACGACAATAGTCCTGCGCGGATATGGATAATTTATTGTTATTAAGCGCTACTCTAATGACAATTAAATACTGATACTGTTTATAGGTGGAGCCATCTTCCCGTCCTATATCCTGTGCTCCATAATTAATATATATCCTATTTCCATCCCAATCATATATATAATTATTTTTATATACCATACCCTCTGGTATTTGACCAAGCGCGTCAAACACATAAGTTATCATAGTGTTTTTTGATGTTAGCATTGAATATAAATTAGGCTTTAATTCAATAGCGCTGGTCAAGAGCGTGGTTAAGGCGGCTTTTTGCTGATTTGAACGATACATTTGCATAGCTTTGGTATAACCAGCAATACCACCGACACTCAAAACGCCAATAATAGCCAAAACACCAAGCATTTCAATCATACTTCGCCCACACGAGGTGCTATCAGTTGAAAATTTCCGTATTTGTTTTAAGCAAAAAAATTGAATTAATTTGCATTTTTTTAAATTCATAACAACTTCCTTTGTATAAAAACACCATAAAAAATGCCGCCAATAAGGCAGCTGGAAGTTGGTAACATACTTAACGCATTGTAGTGCGACATATTAGCATTATGCCACATATTACTAGTATCTATGAGCCATATTTATATAGCCTATTTTGTCGCCTTCCAGCTATACACCAGAAGGCATAATTTATCGTCTTAACAGACGTGCGTTAATGAGGCTACCACACCCCAGACAGACTATTGCCTATCCGTTTGACAGATTAAAAGAATAACAAATAAATGTAAAGAAAAAAGAGAGAAAATCCGCTTAGAAAATTCTCTCTCTTTTGCATTTAGCAAAACTTATTTAAACAAATCTTTTATGCGTTCAAAAAAACTTTTCAACTCAGGTTGACACGAATCGTCTTTATTTTCCGCGCGGAAAGCTTCCATCAACTCTTTTTGTTTGGCATTAATCTTTGTCGGAATAATCACTTTCGCACTAACATATAAATCTCCACGACGTTCAGAATCATACAAACGCATCCCCTGTCCTTTTACTTTTATCAACGTATCGTTTTGGGTGCCAGCCGGAACTTCAACTTTAACTTTTGTGCCGTCAATTGCCGGAATTTCCACTGTGCCACCTAAAATAGCGCAGCTGACGGAAATAGGAATCGCCGTGTACAAGTCGTCACCATGACGCTCATAAAGCTTATGAGGCTCAACCACTATGCCCACATACAAATCACCGTTTTCTCCACCGTGAATCCCTGCCATTCCCTCACCGGAAACCCGAATGCGCATATTGCTTTCAATACCGGCTTTGATATTTATTTTCAGTTTTTTATTAATTTTAACCTGTCCGGCACCACGGCAATCCGGACAAGCTTCCTTTATCACCCGTCCTGAGCCTTTGCAATTTGGGCAAGTGGTTTCAAAAACAAAAAAACCGCCTTGCTGTGTACGCACTTTACCGCTTCCCTTACATGTCGGGCAAACTTCAGGCTCTTTGCCGTCTTTGGTACCGTGACCGTGACAAGTTTCACATTCTTTAGTGGTTGGAATAACAATTTCTTTTTCCACCCCATTAAAAGCTTCTTCCAGCGTGATATTCAAATTATAACGCAAGTCGCTGCCGCGTTGGCTATATGACCTTTGACGCGCGCCTCCCCCCATAAATTCCGAAAAAATATCATTAAAAACATCGGCAAATCCACCACCGGAAAAATCGAACCCACCACCAAACGGATTACCACCACCCATGCCACCATTCGCAAACGCGTTTTTACCATATTGATCATAGGCGGCGCGTTTTTGCTCGTCTTTCAAAACTTCATAAGCTTCATTGATTTGTTTAAACTTTTGCTCCGCCTCTTTATTACCAGGGTTTCTATCCGGATGATATTTCATCGCTTGTTTGCGAAAAGCTTTTTTTATTTCTTCGGAACTGGCTGTTGTGCTCACTTCCAACAAATCATAGTATTCTGTTTCGACCATTTTCCTCGTCCAATTAATTAATCTACTTTCTACTTAGTTTTTTTATTTATCGAATGCAAGCCAAAAACAAAATCTTACACGATTTTAAAGCAAAAACAGCTCTGAAAGTAGAATTTCAGAACTGTTTTTATAGTTACCAATCAAAAACCGCCATTGCCAGAACCGGACGAACATACATCTTTATGCCGATAGATGATTTCGTAAGCGCCTCATTCAGTTTTTCTTTTTTCATAGCGGTTTCCGTCCAATAATTCTTTCTCAGCGCTATTTGAAAAAAGTTTTTTACACTGTCAAAACGAGAAGTTTTATGTAATTTTTCAAAGGCGGCTTTAATTTTATCGGCAGAAGATTTCACATCAAGATACTGAAAATCGTCATACAGACAGATTTTTGCATTTTGCAAAGCAACATATTTGTGCGCAGAAAATTCACGAACGAATAGCCTAACTTGCTCCAGCGAAAAAAAATTGTTCATCCGGCGACACAAATAGTCTTTAATTCTATAATCCTGAGCGTAGCTAAACTCATTAAAAAACTTAATATATTTTTCAACTTCCAGCCATTTCATTTTTTTATCAGGAATAAAAATATCGCCGTAAACTATACCCAAATCAGTATCCACCAGTTCAACAACAGCTTTGACGGTTTTATTATTAAGCAACTCAACCGGAAAAGTGTCATCGTTATACCAAAACATTCCAGATTTAATTTTAGAAATGTTTTTCTGAGAAAATTTAATAATATTGTTTTCCATAAAAATTAAGAATTAAAAATTTAACATTTGATACAGTATATATTTCAGGGCCAAAATGTCAATAGACAAAAAAACAACCGCCTCGTTGCTGAGGCGGTTGTTTTACTAAGCAAAGTAAAATTATTTAACTTCCTCAAAATCGGCGTCAACGACGTTGTCATCTTTCTTTGACTGTTCGCCGGCAGCAGCACCAGTATCAGCCCCTTGAGCCGCACCTTGAGCACCTTGAGCTTGCTGTGTTTTATACATAGCTTCGCCAAGTTTCATAGAAGCCTGCATCAAAGCATCAGTCTTAGACTTCAAGTCTTCAAGATCTTCTTTTTCCATGCTGGCTTTTACGGCTTCAACCGCAGCGGTAATGCTGTTTTTATCAGCTTCCGCAATTTTGTCGCCAAACTCTTTCAAGTTCTTTTCAACTTCATGAACAAGGCTTTCAGCACGGTTTTTAGCATCTACCAATTCTTTTTGCTTTTTATCAGCTTCAGCATTGGCTTCTGCATCTTTAACCATTTGATCAATTTCCGCATCACTCAAACCACCGGAAGCCTGAATACGAATGGCTTGCTCTTTATTGGTAGCCTTATCTTTAGCCGATACATTCACAATACCATTGGCATCAATATCAAAAGTCACCTCAATTTGCGGCATGCCACGCGGTGCAGGCGGAATACCCACCAAATCAAATTGACCGAGCAATTTATTGTGTGCGGCAATTTCACGTTCACCTTGGAACACTCTGATGGTCACAGCGGTTTGTCCATCTTCGGCCGTAGAGAACACTTGAGATTTTCTGGTTGGAATTGTGGTGTTACGATCAATCAAACGAGTGAACACACCACCCAATGTTTCAATACCCAAAGACAATGGAGTAACATCCAACAACAACACGTCTTTAACGTCACCCATCAACACACCGCCTTGAATAGCAGCACCCACAGCCACAACTTCATCAGGGTTTACACCTTTATGTGGTTCGCGTCCAAAAATTTCTTTAACTTTTTCTTGAACTTTTGGCATACGAGTCATACCACCAACCAAAATCACTTCACTGATATCGCTTGCTTTCAATCCGGCGTCAGACAAAGCTTTTTGGCAAGGAATAGCCGTTTTTTCAATCAAATCATCGACCAAAGATTCCAATTTAGCGCGGGTCAATTTGATGTTTAAGTGTTTTGGACCTGTTGAATCCGCCGTAATAAACGGCAAGTTAATTTCGGTTTGAGTTGTCGAAGACAATTCAATTTTAGCTTTTTCAGCAGCTTCTTTCAAACGTTGCAATGCCAATCTGTCACCACGCAAATCAATGCCATTGTCTTTTTTGAATTCATCAGCCAAATAGTTCACAATACGTTGGTCAAAATCTTCACCACCCAAGAACGTATCACCGTTTGTGGCTTTAACTTCAAACACGCCATCACCGATTTCCAAAATAGAAACATCGAATGTACCACCACCAAGGTCATACACAACGATTGTGCCGGAAGCTTTTTTATCCATACCATATGCCAAAGCGGCGGCTGTCGGTTCGTTGATAATACGCAAAACTTCCAACCCGGCAATTTTACCGGCGTCTTTAGTGGCTTGACGTTGCGAATCGTTAAAGTAAGCCGGAACAGTAATAACAGCTTTTTCTACTTTTTCACCTAAATAACTCTCGGCATATTCCTTAATTTTTTGCAAAACAATGGCTGAAATTTGAGATGGCGCATATTTTTGACCTTTAACTTCAACCCAAGCATCGCCATTATCGCCAGGAATAATTTTGAACGGACAATGTTCTTTAAATTTTTCAACTTCCGCCGAATCATAACGACGGCCAATCAATCTTTTAATAGCAAACAAGGTATTTTCCGGATTGGTAACGGCTTGACGTTTTGCCGGATAACCAACCAAACGTTCCGTATCCGTAAAAGCAACCATAGACGGCGTTGTGCGCGCGCCTTCGGAGTTTTCCAAAACCTTGGCTTCTTTACCTTCCATAACGGCAAAGCAAGAGTTTGTTGTACCGAGGTCAATACCTATAACTTTATTACTCATAATTTTAAATCCTCCT
>JBNMLT010000020.1:0-11704 GCA_050874965.1 Alphaproteobacteria bacterium | reverse complement strand
ACCTAAAGTCGGCTTGCATATTGTGGGCGAACATTTTTTACGAGTTGAACATCAACTGATTGGCGTTAAAGGAGCTAAATTAGCTGATATTATGTGTGCTGCCTCGCATCCGCAGGCTTTGGCGCAATGTTCAGAGTTTTTGCATAAACATAACATAAGAGCCCTGAATCGTATAGATACGGCAAAATCTTGTGAAAAAATAGCCCAAGAACAAGATAAAACAAAAGCGGCGATAGCTTCTAAACTAGCGGCGGAAATTTATGGTTTACAAGTTCTGGCGTCAAATATTGAAAACGCTGATAACAACACAACTCGTTTTTTGATAATGCAAAAAGAGGCGGTGATTCCGGTTGATAATAATGAAAAGTTTATCACATCTATTGTTTTTGTGACCAAACACATTCCATCTGCACTGTATAAAGTATTGGGTGGATTTGCAACAAATGGTATTAATATTTGTAAATTGGAAAGTTATTTGCTGAATGGACATTTCTTTTCAGCGCAGTTTTATATTGAAGTTGAACAACATGTTTTATCTAAATCTCTAAAATATGCAATGAATGAATTAAAATTTTTTTCGGAGGAATATAAAATTTTAGGTTGTTATAAAGCACATTCATATAGGGAAAGCAAGTAAATGAAATTTGATAGAAGTGAAAAGCTTTGTGATTTTTTACAAAAAAATCAAATTTTTCCGCATATGACATCTATTAAGGAGATTTATGCCGGTGGAAGTTCTTATAATTTTTATGTGGAAACACATGAGAATAAATTTTTTTTAAAGCTGTTAGTGTCTCAAAAATCTTATTTACAAATAAAATCCATTTTAACGCAGTTGAATTTTATTTATCCCTTGGAGCAAGAAAATTTTGATGAGTTTTATTTGTTGGCGATGCCTTTTGTTGACGGACATAAACTGCGTTATTCGGATTGTACGCCGGAATTGTTTGAAAAATTAAAAAAAAGCTATTCACAAATGCAGTCATGTGTTTTATCTAAAGATTTTATAAAAGCACAGCAGAATATGCCGGAGATGATAAAGCAAATAACATCATATTTAAAAAATGATAAAAGTTTTAGCGGTAAAATGATTGATAAATATTTCTGGCGGCCGATTTTATCTGAACTTGTTTGTTTAGAACCAAGCAATGCTTTTATCCATGGAGATTTAACCAGAAATAATATTTTAATTGATGAAAAAGCTCAGACATGTATAGTAGATTTTGAACAAATACGCTATGGCTATGAGATAGAAGATATTTGCTATTTATTTTTACAACTTTGCGGTTTTAGAGGGTTGTTTGGCAATTTACAGCATTTTCAAAAATTACGGCAAATGAGTTTATCTTTGTTTGATGAACCGGTTAGTCAAAGATATTGGCTTTACGGTGTGCAGATGTTTTATCTTAATCATTTATGCCGACGTTTAACAAATAAGCAAAAACACAGCAACTTACGCAAAGAAATGTGTTTTCTTTGGAGTTTACGCCAATACTTTCGTTTGTCTCGTTATTTGCGTTCGGTGTAAATAACTATAAAGGTAAAGAGAGTTGTGTTTGAATTATACATTTAAGCGGGTATGTTTGGCTGAACATACCCGCTTGATTGTTTTTTTCAAGATATCACACTTCTTTTACATCTATACACTTTTTTGTCGGATTGTAAGAAATAGCGAGTTTGCCGCGGCAGAGCTTTTGCGCGTCGGCGCCGAAAACCTCAAATCGCCAGCCTTGCATTGCCGGAGTGTTTTGCGGCTGATTTAAGATAATAAAGCGCAAGTCAGCGTCCGAGGCAATCAAACGGGCAGAAACACCATGTTCTTGGCTTTTAATTTTCAACAATAGCCGTAGCATTTCAAACAAACTTTGCTCGTGATTAGGTACAGAAACTTCACTTTTGCGGTCCTTTCGGCAAATATCGGTAGAAATAGGATTTTGTCGAGCCATTTGCAAAGCATCTAAAATTTCTTGTCCTAATTTACCTTTGGCAATTTCCGGTTTAAGGTTGCGAACTTGCTTTAAATCTTCCTGTGTTTTAGGAAAAGAACTGGCCAAATTTAACAGTACATCGTCTTTAAGAATTCCTGAACGCGGTGTGTTGTGTTTTTGGGCGCGTTCTTCCCGCCATTGCGCCAAATATTTTAAGGCTGAAAGAAAATGCTGGCTGTGCACGTTGTGTCGTATGCGTTGCCAAGCGTTTTCCGGTACAATATGATAGCAATTTTCATCACAAAGTGCGGCTGTTTCATCTTTAATCCAGTCCAAACGACCTTCTTTACGCATTTTGTCGTTTAAAAACTTGTAGCAGTCCACCAAATAAGTCACGTCATGCAGGGCGTAGCCAAGCTGATTTTCATCAAGAGGGCGAATGCTCCAATCTGTTAAACGGCAAGATTTATCAAGTTCAACTCCGGTAATGGCTTGCACCAAATTACCATAACCGATGTTGTCAGGAAAACCACAGACCATAGCGGCAATTTGCGTGTCAAACACATTTTGCGGAATCCGTCCGGTTATGTTATAAAAAATTTCAATATCCTGACGTCCGGCGTGAAAAACTTTTACAATGTTTGGATTGTCCAATATGTTAAAAAAAGGAGATAAATCTAAATTTTCGGACAAAGGATCAATAATGGCGGCGTCACCGTCATAACCGATTTGCAATAAGCAAAGTTTAGGATAATATGTTTTTTCACGGATAAATTCCGAATCAACAGTAATAAAAGTTTGATTATTCAAGATAGTGCAAAATTGTTGCAATTTTTCAGTTGTGTCTATTAAAAGCATTCTAAATTCTCCATAAAGCGTAAAATAACGCAGATTAATTAAGATTTTTTTAATTTGTGATTGATTTTCTTTAAATTTGGCTTTAGAACAAATAAAGTTATAATTTAATAAGAGGATATAATGAACGAATATCGGACGCATACTTGCGGACAACTTAGAGCCGCAGATGTCGGGCAACACGTTAAATTGGCCGGCTGGATTCATCGCAAGCGTAATCTGGGCAACTTGTGTTTTGTCGATTTGCGCGATCACTATGGCATAACTCAATGTGTTTTTGACAGCTCTTCAGATTTGTTTGCTAAAATCAAAGATATTAGAGTTGAAAGCGTGGTCGGAATAGATGGTGAAGTTGTGGCGCGTGAAAGCGTTAATAAAAATATGCCGACCGGAGATATTGAAATTAAAGTTTCGGCGGTTGAAATTTATTCTGAAGCCGATGTTCTGCCGATTCAAGTTTTTGGAGAAGGTGATGAACCGGAAGAAATGCGCCTGAAGTATCGTTTTTTGGATTTGCGCCGCGAACGTATTCATAATAATATTTTGTTGCGTTGCAAAGTGATTGCCGAAATGCGCCGTTTGATGACAGAACAGGGATTTACCGAATATCAAACACCGATTTTAACAGCGTCTTCTCCGGAAGGGGCTCGTGACTTTTTGGTGCCGTCGCGTTTGAATCCGGGCAAGTTTTATGCTTTGCCGCAAGCTCCGCAACAGTTTAAGCAATTGCTGATGGTTTCCGGTTTTGACCGCTATTTTCAAATTGCTCCGTGTTTTCGTGATGAAGACCCGCGTGCCGATCGTTCTCCGGGAGAATTTTATCAGTTAGATATGGAAATGTCTTTTGTAACACAAGAAGACGTGTTTAAGGTTATTGAAACCACAATGGGCGGAATTTTTAACAAATTTGCCAATGGTCGCACAGTGACGCAAACTCCGTTTCCGAGAATTGCCTTCCGCGAAGCTATGTTGAAATACGGCAGTGATAAGCCAGATTTGCGCAACCCGCTGTTTATTGTTGACGCTACGCCGTTTTTCAATAATTCCGGTTTCAGCGTTTATGATGGCAAAGTCGCCAATGGTGAGCAGATTCGCGCCATTAAAGCACCGGCTGCCGGCAATAAACCGCGCTCATTCTTCGATAAATTAGATGGTTATGCCAAAGAAGAAGGTTTTGGCGGAATGGCTTATGTGGCTTTCTCTGACAATGGAGCCAAAGGTATTGCCAAGTATTTTTCTGAAGAAAAAATGGCCGAGTTGAAAGCCTTGTTTGATGTTAAAGAGGGTGATGCTGTTTTGTTTATGGGCGGTTCAGCCAAAACAATCAACAAATTTGCCGGCAAAGTTCGTAATAAATTGGGTGAAGAACTTGATTTGTTTGAAAAAGATACCTTTAAATTATGTTGGGTAGTTGATTTTCCGTTTTATGAAGAAAATGAAGAAACCGGAGCTGTCGAGTTTTCGCATAATCCGTTTTCTATGCCGCAAGGCGGTTTGGATGCACTGAACAATAAAAATCCGCTTGATATTTTGGCATATCAATACGATTTGGTTTGCAATGGTGTGGAACTGGCTTCTGGTGCGGTTCGTAACCATGTTCCTGAAATTATGTATCGGGCGTTTGAAATCGCGGGTTATGATCGTAGCGTTGTCGATAATAAATTTGGTGGAATGATTAACGCGTTTAAGTATGGAGCGCCGCCGCACGCGGGTTGCGCCCCTGGTATTGACCGCACGGTTATGTTACTGTTGGATGAGCCGATTATTCGTGATGTGATTTTGTTCCCGCTGAATGGAAAAGCGCAAGATTTAATGATGCAAGCGCCAAACACTGTAACAGAACAACAACTCAAAGAGTTGCATATAGAAATTAAACAATAATATTAACTATATAACATTAACAGCTGGCTATTTATGGTCGGCTGTTATTTTTTTTAGAAAAATGAAAGATAAATATTTTCGTTTATATCTAATGACAAATTGTTTACTTTTCTGTTTATTTTATTATGATATCCTAAAAAATGAAAAGGATAGAAATGTTAAACAAATTAAAAGATAAAATTAAAAAAACGCAAATAATCTATGATTACTCCCAAATGTGGCCGTTTATAAAACCATATTGGGGCAGGGCGTTGCTTGCAATATGCTTAACTATTCCGGTTGGCGCTTTGGATGCTGTTATTGCATGGGCATTAAAGCCGTATATGGATGTAATGATGATAGAAAAAAACGCAAACACACTATGGATACCTTTGTTGATTATCTTATTTAGCGCATTACAAGGAGCTTTAACTTTTGCGGCGAATTTTGCCAACACTTGGGTTGGAAACAGAATAGCCAGCGATGTAAAAATTTCGTTATTTGAAAAATTGATGAAATTTGAAACTTCTTTTTTTGATTCAACAACATCCGGTACAATTTTAATGCGGTTTAACAACGATGTTGATTCTGCTTGCAGTGGTTTGCTGAGTAATGTAAAACAATTTTCAACCCGTTTCTTTTCTTCCATTTCATTAATTTGCGTTTTATTTTATAATAGTTGGCAACTCGCTTTGATTGCCGTGATTGTTTTGTTTGGAGCTCTTTATCCATTAACAAGAGTTAGAAAACGCATTAAAGATATCAATAAAAAAACAGTGTTTACCAGTGCGGAAGTTGTCACGCATTATAATGAAAGTTTTTGCGGCAATCGGATTATATCATCATATAATTTGTATGATTACCAAAACAATCGCTTTGATGATACGTTACGTCGGGTATTTAAGTTGGGTATGAAAATGGTGCAACGCACGGGAATGCTTTCGCCTTTAATGCATTTTGTTGTGTCTTTGGGAATTGCGCTGGTTATTTGGGTTGGAAGCTATTTGATTGTGCATCATCAAATTACAGCCGGTAATTTTGTTTCTTTTGTCGCAGCGTTGATTTTACTGTATAATCCAATTAAAGGGATTGGTAATAATTTCAATAACGTGCAAATTGCTTTATTGGCTATGGAACGAGTTTTTGAACTTTTAAAACAAACACCAAAAATTCAAGATAGACCGCAGGCTAAAGAGCTAAAAAGAATATCTCGAGGTATTTCGTATAAAGATGTTAATTTTGAATACATTTCGGGTAAGCCGGTATTAAAAGACATTAATTTAGACATAAAAAAAGGGCAGACCATTGCCTTGGTGGGTAATTCCGGTGGTGGAAAAACCACAATGGTAAATTTATTGCCGCGTTTTTATGATGTGACTTCTGGGCAAATTCTTATAGATGGAACGGATATTCGTGATTATACCTTAAAATCGTTAAGAGATAATATGGCTGTTGTTTTTCAAGATAACTTTTTATTTTCGGGAACTATACGGAGCAACATTTTATTGGGTAATGAAAATGCCTCGGAAAAAGATATTGAATACGCCGTTTCTTGCGCTTGCTTAACAGATTTTATAAAAGAATTGCCTAATGGGCTTGATACAGAAATCGGAGAAAGAGGTGTGTTGCTATCTGGCGGACAAAAACAGCGTATTGCCATTGCTCGTGCTTTTATTAAAAATGCGCCTATTGTTATTTTGGATGAAGCAACTTCAGCATTGGATAATAAATCCGAAGCTATTGTTCAACAGGCTATTGATAATTTGATGGCGGATAGAACGGTTTTTGTTATTGCTCATAGATTGTCCACAGTAAAAAACGCAGATAAAATCATTGTTGTAAATTATGGAAAAATTGTGGAATCTGGTACGCATCAAGAGCTTATATCTAAATCAGACAGCATTTACGCCTCACTCTATCAAGCACAGTTATCTTGAATTCAAAAAAATATTGACAAAAAAAGAAGAAGAGGGTAAATTTAAGTTATCTTATGTATAACTATTAAAATTATTGGGTATGAATTTTTTTAAAAAACTTGCGTTAAGGAACTGTATTCGTAAGGGTGCTTTGAAAGATGATGTCATTTTGGAAATTTGTACGGCGTACGAGTTTCAAGTTGACAAAACTCATTCTTGGCATAAGAGCTTGGATTGGAAAGGCCACTTGATTAAAGGTCGAATGACTGAAAAAGAATTGCGTGGAATTTTATGTCAATTCTTTATATTCAACGATGTTCATAAATGGAGTTTTTATAAACATGTTATTTCGATTGGAGATAAAGTTTTTTCTCTTTATCAAGGATGTTTACGGCTTCGAAAATTTCCGTTAACGGATGAAGAAAGTAGTGTTTTTTTGGATATGCCGTTTGAAAAATTCAAGGAATCAGCAGTTCCATTAAAGGAGTGGTGCGTAAGAGATTTGCTGACGTATCATGATTCTGACAAAATATCTTTTTACTGCAAAAAGTTTTTACTTTCGGCAGAAATTGAAAAATATTTTGTTTTGCTGGCCTTGAATACAACGTCGCAAAAGAATCATAAAAATAACTATGAACGGTTATTGACTTTTTATGTGCGGATGCACCCAGAAGCTTTTGCATCTAAGGAAGCTTTTTATTTCCTTTGCCAAAGAGATGGTTTGCATCAAATAAAAACAATTCTTTGTGACCGTCGTCTCTAATAAGAAAAAAATACTGTCGATAAAAACGGCAGTATTTTTTTTGAATCCTAACTATTATACACCGAAAATAAAATGAACTTTAGTTTGCATAATTTATGTGCAAAAAATAAAATTGCATCTTGCAATATAAATAAAATAGTTTGTATTATAAAGCATTATTGGGGTTATAGCTCAGCTGGGAGAGCGACAGGTTCGCAATCTGTAGGTCAGGAGTTCGATCCTCCTTAGCTCCACCATTTTAGGTAAGGACTTTCAAATAAACCGAAAGTCCTTTTTTGTTATGTAAAGAGAAACTTTATCAGATAAATTTTGGGGCGTGTTTCGATAATAAAATACTTGCAAATGGCTAAATTTTGAATAAACTAACTAAAAGTCTTGTTTTGTGGAGTAATCTAATGAATAAATATCTTCTTTTATCTTGTGCTTTATTAATAAGCATTCCGGCCTATGCTGATACAGACACGCTATTAGAAAAAGTAAAAAACAAAGACATCTCTGCTGTCGAAAATTTACTGAATAATGGCGAAGATGTGAATAAGGCAAATAATCAGGGAAACACCGCTCTACACTATGCCGTGGCAACGGGAAATGCAGAAATGGTTAAGTTGCTTCTGTCTCATAATGCCGACGTCAACGCTCAAAATGCAAAAGGTTGGTCCCCGTTGTCCATTGCCGAAAAAAAGAATGTGGGGGAAGTTTATAATATTTTGGAAGATAAGATAGCTTCGGACAAGGCTGCTGCTCAAGCAAAAATAGATGCGGCGAAAAAAGCTGAAGAGCAAGCTAAAATAGAAATTGAACGTAAAGCGTCAGAACAAGCGAGATTGGCTCAGCAAAAAGTCAAACAAGAACAAATAAAATTAGCTAAAGAACAAGAGAAAAAAGCTAACACTTTAGAAGAACAGAAAAAAAATACAAATAAGGTGATTGAAGAAAAAGTGGTTAAAAAAGCTGAAAAAAAGATAGAAAAAATTTCAACAGTTTCTAACAATCCTAAAAATGGAATCAATAAAAAGAAAAAAGCAAATAAAGCGAAACCTCAGCCGCAAGCAATAAAAAAATCTCCAAAACAAGAGAATAAAACAATTAAATTTAAAGCATCTTCTTTGTCCGCGAAAATAAATCAAGGCGATGAAGAAGTGGTTTATTGTTTACATTATTTGGGATTGCAAGGTGAACAAAAAAATCTGACGGTGGCAGCTGGATTTTACGCCATGGAAACAGGAATAAATAAAGTGCGTCACGATGCTATTGTGGCGGAAGCGCAAAAATATTTTGAAAATGCATCTGCCGATGACATAAAATAAAGAGGTGACGTTTGTGGCAAATATATCACACCAAAAGATGTTAAAAAGCAAAATCAGATTATTCGAAGCATAAATAAGTCAATAGGTATATAAAAATGGTTAAAGTTTCTGTGCTGATGCCGGTTTATAAAACACCGGAAAAATATTTAAGAAATGCAATTGAAAGTATTTTACAACAGACATTTACAGATTTTGAATTTTTAATTTTGGATGATTGTCCGACAGATAATAGAGAACAAATTGTAAAATCCTATAATGACAAACGCATAAAATATACTAAAAATCCGCAGAATACGGGAATTTCAGCCAGTCGTAATAAATTGATTGATATGGCAAAAGGTGAATATTTGGCGATTTTTGATCATGATGATATTTCTTTGCCACAGCGCTTGGAAAAAGAAGTTTCTTATCTAGATGAACATCCGGAATGCGGAGTGGTCAGTTCTCAGTCTAAAAATATGATAGGCGGTGTCATAACGCATCGACCGCTTGAAAATGAGAAAATAAAAGATAGTTTGTTTGCCGCTAATTGTATAGAACATTCCGCGGCAATGATTCGTAAATCTGTTCTCACAGATAACAATATTTATTACGAAAATGAATTTACACCCGCTGAAGATTATGCGTTATGGTACAGATTATGGGATAAAACAGAGTTCCATAATTTGTCTGAAGTTTTATTTTATTACCGTAACCATTCCGCAAACACAACTCATTTGCAAAAAGATAAAATGGAAGTATCCACCAAAAGAGTTAAAGCCCTTTTAAAAATTCAATATGCTGAATATTGGGCGATGTTGTCACCATATGTCAAATATGTGACACGTGTAAAATTTTTAGGAATACCTGTTTTAAAAATTGTGCAAAAAGGTGATGTTACAACCGGTTATCTTTTCCATGTTTTCCCTGTATTTACATCCAGAACAAAAGAAAAATTAAATAAAATTTAGATAAAAACAGATATTTTATTGACAAAAAAATATATTTCTGTATTATCTAAAGCGTAATCGTATAATTTTTTATTTATTTTGTTTATGGATAAAAACGTGTCTCAGATTGAAACACCTCTGGCTATTGCCTATGTGATCAATCGAAAAATAGAGGTTTATCCTTATCTTGATCTGGACAAACTTTCTAACGTTTTAGGAATAGTTGTTGATACTGTTGTTATCAGTAAACAACAACTAAAGGATTCAATCTATCAGTTTTCTTGGTTGGTTGAAGAGAATCCGGTTAAACACAAGGTCCCTCATTTGCCTAGTTTTGAGGTTATGGAAACTTTAGTTTACGCGGAGGAGACGTTTAACGAAACTATCGACATTTTGCAGAAAAACGGCGTTCAAGCCGATTTTCTTGATGTGGATGGTGCCTATTGGCTTAACGAAAGATATTCTTCTTCCGAAGGGTATATTTACAGCGTGGTCGATAAAGACTGTTTTTTAGATAGCAAAAACAATGATGACGCATATTATATCAGACTTGTTTGGCGTTTGTCTTAAAACTAATACAAAAAAACTTCCGAAATAAATCGGAAGTTTTTTTGTTATTCAAAATTTTCAACACTGCGGTGATGTGTTTCAAAATCTTTGACAACTATGGTTGTTACATCTGCTTTTGAATATTTTTGAAAGATTAAACCGTGTCCCAAGCATTGTCCAACATTGATATTAAATTCTGTTCCGCATTCATTTAAGTAATCGGCCTGAGAGATTGGATCACAAGAAGGACCTTTCAACTCTTGAGAAATCGTTTCTCCATCAAGACCGCTGTCACGGCAACTCATTGAATAAACTTCAAAGCCTTCTTGTTCCAAAATATCTTTTAATTTACTGGCGTATTTTTGCATAAAAAAGCAGTTGGCAATTCCCAATTTATGATATCCGCTGAGTTTTGCAAATCTTATCAGTTCTTGGAGGCGGGATTTGCCACAAGCTAGTGCTGAAATATTCATTCGTTTGATATCTTCCGTTGTGTACTCAGTCATGACAAATCCTTTCACTTTAAAATTATTGGTCTAAGAAGGAACGCAAACGCTTAGAGCGGCTAGGGTGTTTTAACTTGCGTAAAGCTTTCGCTTCAATTTGCCGAATACGCTCACGCGTAACATTAAACTGTTTGCCCACTTCTTCCAACGTGTGGTCGGTATTCATTCCAATACCAAAACGCATACGTAAAACCCGTTCTTCTCTTGGCGTTAGTGAAGATAAAATTTTTGTACAAGTTTCTTTCAAATTAGAATGAATTGCCACATCCAAAGGCTGTAAAGCACTTTCATCCGCAATAAAATCACCTAAAGAAGAATCTTCTTCATCTCCGACTGGAGCTTCCAAGCTAACAGGCTCTTTGGCAATTTTCATAACCTTGCGAATTTTATCCAAAGGCATAGACAAGCGTTTCGCTAATTCTTCAGGTACAGGCTCCCGCCCCATTTCAGATAACATTTGCCGAGAAGTGCGCACTAGTTTGTTGATTGTTTCAATCATATGGACAGGAATACGGATTGTGCGAGCCTGATCGGCAATTGAACGAGTAATAGCCTGTCTAATCCACCAAGTGGCATATGTTGAAAATTTATAACCGCGACGATATTCAAATTTGTCAACAGCTTTCATTAAGCCGATGTTACCTTCTTGAATCAAATCCAAAAATTGCATGCCGCGGTTAGTATATTTTTTAGCAATGGAAATAACCAGACGTAAATTTGCTTCAATCATTTCTTTTTTAGCACGTTCGGCTTCTCGCTCACCTTTTTTAATAGTATCAACCATTTTTCGATATTCACTTATTGGCAAACCGCATTCTTGAGCCATTTGAGCCACGTTGTTGCGGATTTCAATAATTTCATCTTTATATTTTTCAACAAAGGCTGTCCAATGCTTGTCTTTTTTTAATGAAATTTTTTCCAACCAATTTGGATCAAGTTCTGATTTTTGATAAGCTTCCAAAAAATCTTCTCTTTTAATTTTGCATGAAAGGGCATAGCGTAAAAGTTTTCCTTCTTGGCTCATCAATCTTTTGTTCATTTCGTTGAGTTGTTCGACAAGTTGTTCCACTTTACTACCGTTCAAGTGAATT
>JBNMLT010000019.1:0-12637 GCA_050874965.1 Alphaproteobacteria bacterium | reverse complement strand
TGATAATCTTTATTTACAGAGGCGATAAAAGCTTGTTGCTTTGGATTATTAGGGTCCAGACTTGTCCATTCTTGTGGTTTTTTTCCAAGATTGTTTTTGACATCTTGCCATAAGGCGTTTGTTTGTTCCGCATTGGACGCGTAATCATTATGAATCTCCGTCGGCATGTCATTTAAAATACGATGCCCTGTTTTGTTATAATTATCTTTGTTTTCTTTAATAGATTTTTGATGGTTTTTTATTACTTTTTTAGAAAAATCATCACACAGATTATCTACGGAATTGACAATATGGTTAACCGTGCCGTTTATAGCCCAATCTAAACTGGCGATAAACCATTCATTATACATATAATCAATAATATCTCTTTCTTTTATTGGATCGCCTTTGTATTCACCACCTTTGGATTTATCATCTTCTGGAGCGTCTTCAACCGTTGCTTCTTCTTCGTCTTCGAGTTCTTTTTCTTTTGGTTTGGGTTTAATGTTAACTTTAAGCGCTTTTTTACCTTCAACATTAACCTTTAAAGCCTCTTTTTCTTCTCCGCCAACTTCTAGATCTTCATCTTTTTCATTAATATTTACATGTAACGCTTCAGAATTTTCTCGACTTGGTTGTTGATTACTGATGGCCGGAGATTGACCGTCTGTGTCCTTAAACAAGCCAAGTTGAGCAAGATCTTGAGCTGTTTTACCCTGTTTGTTTGGTAAATCCATAGGAACACCAAGTTCTTCCATTTCTTTTAGAGAAGCTGAATATTCAGCTTGTTGCTGCTTAAATTTGTTACGCGCGTCTTCAGAAAAATTAGGTTCCGGAGATCTATCAATATTGGCTTTGTCATAAGCGGCAACAGCTTGTTTGGCCGTATATGTCGCAAAAGTTTCACCGGTTTGCGGATGTTTTCCACTTAAAAAAGCTTCTACTTGTTCATGGCTGATAAGACCGTTTGCTTCCAAACTTTTTATTTTTCTTAAAGTTTGCATCATTTTGTCCACAGGGACCAGTCCCGCGCTGTTTTTGTTTTTTGGGGCGTGAGGAAACGTTCTTTTGATAAATTCTTTAGAACTTATTAAATCTGGCTCGCTATTAATAATATCAGCAAGCTCTTTGTCGGAGGCGTTATGTTTTAACGCATTAAAAAATTTATTGGCGGCAACTTTTAAATGCAGTGATTGATCTTTATTATCAGCCATAGAAATGCTCCTTTTATAAAATATTGATATTAATTTATCATAAAAAACGATTTTTGTCTATTATTATTTGCATCAAACTTTGAGTCTTTTCAAAAAGTTACCGATTTCCAGATTAACGCGGATCCCGTCTTTTGGGGTTACTTTTACCAAACCAAACCAACGCGGTTTTATTTTGCTAAAATCAATAGGGGCAAAAATAGCCGGATTGGTGGTTAAAGCCTTAAAGGCACCGTCAACATCTTTTTGTGCCACGCGAAAATAGTTGCTTATCAATCTATCGGCGTCGACCGGAAAATTCTTTTTAGCTAAGGCTTCTGTAAATTTTTTTTGCCTTTCTTTTCGGGACATATATTCTTCATACATAATTTTTTTGATGTGCTTTTCCTGATATTTTAAATACTTATCCCGATAGGAAAGCTCGCAACTTTCAATGTCAATTAGTATTTCAACATAAGAAATAACAGCTAATTGCAAATCAGAATTTTGCAGTTTTTCGGCAAAATTTAAAAACGCTTCATCAGAAGAATTCATTGGAAAATTTCCAAGTTCCTGCGGAAACATTTTAGTTAAAAGTAGCCAACCGTTAACAATATCATCCGAAATAATTTTGCCGGTGCTTGGTTTATAGTTTGGATATAAATCGTCAATTTCAAAAAGACATTCAAAATTTTTGTTTAAATAAGCAGAAGAAAGTTTGTTGACAGAGTTAAAAAAGTTTAAAAAAGCCTGAGCCAGCTCTGACTCATCATTTCCTAAAGTTGGTTGGTTTTTATCTTCTTCCGCCTCGGCTTTAGCGTCTTGCAGTGAAGAAACTAATTCTTGATTCAAATCATCTGTAACATCCGAATTTATTTTTTGATCTTCGGGACTGAGAACAGCGGCGTAATCAAATTCATCTTCTTGAATCTCATCGTCTTCAGTGTTTTCGGTATCTGTTTTGTCGGAAGTATTTTCATCTGAATTTTCTTCTAAATTAGTGTCGTTGATAAAACTATCCAATAGTTTTTCAAAATCATCATCTTCTAAAATATCTTCTGTATCAGCCATTTTAATATCCTTTAGCGTGTATTTGAATCTTTGCTTGCATTTAAAAGTAAGAATCTTTAAGGTACATTTTATAATATAGATACTTAACAAAGGCTAAAAAATGAATGAAGAAGAAATAATATTTTCTACGGTTGAAGCGGAATTATCAGACAAAAATTCCCGTTTGGATAAATTTTTGGTTAAAAATATGCCTGATTTTTCCAGAGCGCGCTTGCAGAGGCTGATTTCCGAGGGCAATGTTTTGCTGGAAGATATTGTTGTTTCTGATAATTCGCATAAAGTTAAAGTTGGAGATGTTTATCAAATTATAGTGCCTCCGGCGGTTGAGGCAGAGCCGTTACCGGAAGATATTCCTTTGGATATTGTTTATGAAGATGAGGATTTGTTGGTTGTTAATAAACCAGCCGGAATGACGGTTCATCCGGCGGCCGGCGTTTCACGTGGAACATTGGTTAATGCCTTGTTGTTTCATTGCAAGGATAGTTTGTCCGGAATCGGCGGGGTTAAACGTCCGGGGATTGTTCATCGCATAGATCGAGAAACCAGTGGTTTATTGGTTGTGGCAAAAAATGACAATGCTCATCGTTTTTTAAGTGAGCAATTTGCCGAACATAGTATTGAGCGGACTTATTGGGCGGTGGTTTATGGCATTCCCAATCCAAACGAAGGAAGAATAGAAGGAAATATCGGAAGAAGTTCTTTTGACCGTAAAAAAATGGCAATAGTTGAAAATGGTGGAAAACGAGCTGTAACGAATTATAAGACATTAAAAAAATTTAAAAATACCGCCTCTTTAGTGCAATGTAATCTCGAAACCGGTCGCACACACCAGATTAGAGTACACCTAACAAGTGTAGGAAATGCGCTTATTGGTGATAAAGTTTATGTTAAAAGCCATAAAACAGCCATTTTGTTGCCACGAGAATTGAAAAGTTATGTCAATGATTTTCCACGGCAAGCCTTGCATGCAAAGAGTTTGGGCTTTATTCATCCTCGGTCTAAAAAGTTTATCCAATTTGATTCAAAACTTCCTTCAGATATGGAGGAATTGATAGAAAAACTTTCTGATTAAGATAATCTTTAGTTGATAATTTGTTAAAAAATAAAACTAAAGTATAGGTTGTTTGTTAAAAATTTCATTTATATCATACTTTTGAACAACTAAAAGGAGAAGAGAAAAATGGAAAATTTAACTGCATTTACCGGAATGGACTTTTCACCAGAAATTAACTTAGCCAGATATTTACAGAATATTCGAAAATATCCAATCCTGACGCAGGAAGAAGAATATAAGTTGGCAATGAAATATAAAGAAACGGGAAACAAAGAGGTTGCATATCAGTTGATTACGTCACATTTACGCTTGGTTGTAAAAGTTGTTTCCCGTTATAAAGGTTATGGTTTGCCAGTGAGTGAAATGATTTCTGAAGGGAATATAGGCCTTTTGTATGCCATTGATAAGTTTGAACCGGGAAAAGGATTTCGTTTTTCTACCTATGCGCTGTGGTGGATAAAAGCTTCTGTTCAAAAATACATTCTAAATTCATGGTCTTTGGTAAAACTGGGCACAACAGCGGCGCAAAAAAAGTTATTTTTTAATTTGCGCAAAATAAAAAACAGCCTGAATTTAATGGATGATCGGGAATTGTCCTCAGATGTGTTAAAAGATATTGCTAAATCACTGGATGTCAGCGTTCAGGAAGTGACAGATATGAACACAAGGTTAAAATCACATGACGGTTCGCTAAATTCACCAATAGACAGTGATTCTGAACATACGGCCGAATGGATGGATTTTATTTCGGATGGAAGACCAAATCAAGAAGAGCGTTACGCCTATAAGGAAACAATGAATTATCGTCGGAAATTGTTCAACCAAGCAATTTCTGTGTTAAATCCGCGAGAAAAAGATATTTTATTTAAACGTCGGATGAGTGATGATTGTATGACCTTAGAAGATTTAAGCCAATCCTATAATATCTCTAAGGAACGTGTGCGGCAAATTGAGCTGAATTCTATTCGAAAAATTTCTAAGGCGATTGGCGTTTTGCAATAAGATTGACTTGAAAAGCGTTTTTTCCCGCATATCTAGAGTCAAGCAGTTTGATTTTACGGAGGCTTGGCAAAATGGAAAAAGAAACGCTTAAAAATTGGCTTATTGTTTTGTTGTCGGTGATTATTTTACTGGGAGGATTCTTTTTATACAAACAAGAAAAAGCGCCGGATGACATGGCTCAAAAGCAACAAATCGCGGACAGCGTAAAAGTTATGAAATTTCAACCGCAAAATATTATTGTTTCGCAAGGTTTTATCGGACGAGTGGTCGCGGTCAGTAGTGTGGAAATGATGCCGTATTTAAGCGGCTATATTAAAGAAATTCCAGCCAACAGCGGACAAAAAGTGAAAAAAGGCGATGTGATTATTGTTTTGCGCCAAAATGAATATAAAGCAGCCTTGGCTTCGGCTGAGGCTGCTATTCTTTCTGGTGTGGCTGATTTAAAAAATGCTGAAAGTCAGTATCAAAGATTGGCAAATGCCGGAAATAAAGCGGTATCTCCAATTGAATTAGACAACGCAAAAACTGCGGTTTTAACTGCCGAGGCACAGTTAAAACAAGCAAAAGCGGCTTATGACAAGGCTAAAATTAATTTGGATTATACTTTAATTCGAGCGCCGTTTGATGGTGTTTTGGGTAATATAAATGTTTCTGTTGGTGATTTCGTTTCTCCATCAATGGGAAAAGCTTTGGTTAGAATTGTTCAATATAATCCGGCTCGAGTTGTGTTTTCAATAACGGATAAAGAGTTTTTACAGAGAGAAAATCTGCTTGAAGATAAAGTTAAATTTCGGCTGTCAAATGATGAGTTATATCCTTTTGTGGGAAATATTATTTATACGGAAAACGCTTTGGAAAAAAGTACAAACACTTTAACAATTTATGCGGAAGTCAAAAATCCCAAGCGGAAATTGTTGCCTAACGCTTATGTAAAGGTTTATTTGGAACATATGTATAAAAACGTTGTTGCCATTGCAAAAGATAGGGTTTTACTAAAAAATGACGGAGATTATGTTTATGCGGTAAAAGAAAATGTATTGTCATTAATTCCTGTGAAAATATTGGCGGAAAAAGAAAACAACTTTATTTTGCAAAATACGTTTAATGCAGATGAACAGCTTGTGATGCAAGATGTTGAAACAAATATGCTTGGGAAAAAATTTCAATTAGAGAATATTGGCAAAGAAGGGAGATAGTTTATGTTTTCCGAATTTTTTATTAATCGGCCGCGTTTCGCCATAGTTTTATCCATTGTTTTAATTATTTTAGGTCTATTATCACTGGTTGTTTTGCCCGTTGCGCAATATCCAGAAATTACACCTCCGCAAATTGTGGTTTCGACAACTTATTCTGGAGCCGGCGCGCAGGTTTTAGTTGATACGGTAGCCGTTCCAATTGAAAATGAAATTAACGGTGTGGAAAACATGCTGTATATGTCATCTTCATCGGATGACAATGGTTCCTATGAGCTAACGGTGACATTTGACGTGGGAACAGATGCGGATATTGCTCAGGTAAAAGTGCAAAACCGGTTGCAACAGGTTAATTCGAAACTGCCGGATGAAGTTAATCAATATGGAGTAAGTGTGAAAACGCAAAATCCAAATATTTTAGCTCTTTTGGTTTTACGCTCTCCTAATCACACTTATAATGATTTATATCTTAGTAACTATGCTTATACAAATATAAAAAATGCATTAGCGCGCGTAAAAGGTGTTGGCGAGGTACAAATTTTTGGTCCGCAATACAGTATGCGAATATGGTTGAATTTGGACAAGTTGAATGCTTTGGGCTTAAATAGTTCGGATATCATGTCGGCGGTCAAAAATCAAAATATTCAGGCTTCTGTTGGAAGCATTGGTTCTGCGCCCAGCGCAAAAGATAATAAAATGGTGTTGTCTTTAACAGCAAAAGGATTGCTTAACAGCGTTTCAGATTTTGAAAATATTGTGGTGGCGTCGGCGGCGGATGGTGCGCAAATCTATTTAAAAGATGTGGCAAAAGTTGAGTTGGGCGCAGATACATACAATATTAAGTCAGGTTATAATAATGCGCCGGCTCTAATTATGGCAATTAATCAGCTTCCTAATTCTAACTCATTACAGATAATGGATCAAATACGAAAGAAAATTGCAGAATTGTCAGAAGTTTTGCCAAGCGATATGGATTTTCAGGTGGCTTATGATTCAACAGAATATGTGCGTTCATCTATTCAAAGTATTGTAGATACGTTGATTGTCACTTTTCTGCTGGTTGTGCTTGTAACATACATATTTTTGCAAAAGATCAAAACAACTGTTATTCCGCTATTAACCATTCCGGTTTCGTTGATAGCCACGTTTATTGTCATATATCTATTAGGGTTTAACATTAATATTTTAACTTTGTTTGCAATGATTTTAGCGATTGGCTTGGTGGTGGATGATGCAATTATTGTTGTTGAACGAGTGCAATACTTGATTTTAAACGAAAGACAGGATGCAAAATCAGCGTCAATCACCGCCATGAAACAAATTGGTAGCGCTATTGTTGCCACAACATTTGTGCTGTTGGCCATTTTTGTTCCGGTTGGATTAATGGCGGGAATAACCGGAAAAATTTATCAACAATTTGCCGTGACGATTGCGACAGCGGTTGTTTTTTCTGCCATCAATGCCTTAACGCTCAGTCCGGCGCTATGTTCTATTTTCTTAAAAGGAGATGAAAATATCCAGCCTAAAGGTTTTTTTGCTTGGTTTGACCAGTGTTTAGAGTGGAGCAAAAAGCACTATTTGTCAGCAGTGGTTTATTTTTCCAAACATCTTAAAATAACTGTGTGTTGTATTTTAGGAACAATTGTTTTCATTGCTATGGGATTTATTTATACGCCAACATCTTTTTTGCCGGAGGAAGATCAAGGAATTATTTTTGCGAATGTTCAACTGTCAGATACGGCAAGTATAAATGAAACAAATAAAATATTGGGAGAAATGAATGAAAAGATTTTAAAAACAGCCGGTGTAAAATACTTTATATCTGTTGCAGGATATAGTATGCTTGGCGGAAGCGGAGAAAATGTTGCTTTAGGAGTTATCGGTTTAGAGCCATGGTCGGAACGAACATCAAAAAATTTATCCATTGAGGCAATCAGCAAAAATTTACGCCAACAGTTTTCTGATAACAAAAAAGCGGTTATAAACTTTTTTGCTCCACCAGCAATTCCAGGGGTTGGGCAAAGTAACGGTATTTCTCTAGAATTTGTCACAATGAACGGAAATACCTCGCCCCAGCAACTTTATAATCAACTGATGGACTATTTAAATTCTGTTAATAGAAGCGGCTATTTTGATTATGCCTTCAGCACATTTACCGCGCAAACGCCTCATGTTTATTTAGATGTGGATCGCAAAAAACTTGAATACTATAAAATTCCTGTTTCGTCTTTATTTACAACATTGCAAAATAATTTAGGCTCGCGATACATAAATAATATAACTTTAAGCGGTCAGGTTAATAAAGTAATTTTGCAAGCTGATTATCCTTATCGGAACCGGTTGGAAAGCATTAAAAATTTGTATGCGCGTTCACAAGATGGTTCTTTGGTGCGCGTGAATAGTTTTGCCAATCTGGAAACGGAAAATGCGCCAAAGATTATATATCGTTTCAATCAATATACCGCTGCGGCCGTAACCGCCATGTCAAAGGATAATGTCAGCAGTGGAACGGCATTATCAAAGCTCGAGTCTTTAGAAAAATTGTTGCCTAAAGAATTTGGCCTGTGGTGGACAGGATTAAGTTTGCAAGAAATTGAAACAAGAGGGTTAGCCGTAATTCTCATTTCTTTAGCTGTTGTTTTTTGCTATTTATTTTTAGTTGCTTTATATGAAAGCTGGCTTTTGGCTTTATCAGTTATTTTTTCCACGGTTTTTGCCATACTCGGCGCTTTGTGTGGCCTGTGGCTGATGGGACAGTCGCTGAGTATATACGCGCAATTAGGACTTATTATGTTGATTGGTCTGGCGGCAAAAAACGCAATTTTAATTGTGGAATTTACTAAAATGTACAGAGAACAGGGATTCAGTATTTTAGAAGCTGCCAGAAAAGGTGCTGAAGAGCGTTTTCGAGCCGTATTGATGACTGCGTTTACTTTTATTTTGGGTGTGTTTCCGATGATTGTTGCAACCGGAGCAGGGGCAAGCTCTCAGATAGCTATTGGCTCATCAGTGTTTTACGGCATGGTTGCGGCAACTTTAATTGGAATTATTTTTATTCCGCCTTTGTTTGCTTTGTTTGAAAGTGTCAAAGAATATTTTATGTCCATTAAAATGAATAAGAAAAAAAGAGACGGAGGCCAAAATGCGTAGGCAAAATATAGCAATACTAATCAGTTTAACAATGACTTCTTGTATGGTTGGACCGGATTATATTTCACAGGAGTTCTATAGTGATAAAGTTATGGCGCAAGAATTGAAACTGCAAAGAAAACACCAGATTCCTAAAAATTGGTATACTTTGTTTGGTGATGATCAATTAGATCGCTTGATTGCTTATGGCTTAAAAAACAACACGGATATTGATGAGGCTATGGCTCGTTTAAAACAGGCTCGGGCTGCGTTGAGCATTAGTAAAACCGTATTTTTACCGCAAATAAACGGGCAAGGTGGTTATAATTATCAAAAAAATAGTAAAAATATTGGCCCGACAACAGATACAGATTATTATACAGCCGGTTTTGACGCCACTTGGGAAATTGATTTGTGGGGAAAGGGACGGCGCCAAGACGAGGCGGTAGCGGCGCAACTCAAAAGAGAAGAGTATTCTTTAGCCAACATCAAATCAGTTGTGACGGCAGAATTAGCGTTAAACTATATTAATTTGAAATTAGCTGTTGAAAAACAAAATTTGGCCGAACAAAATTTTCGTCTTCAGAAAAATATTTACAATATGGTTAAGTCAAAATATAAAAGCGGGTTAGCCGATGATATTGCCTATAATCAGGCGGCGTATTTATTGAGCTCGACCGAAGCGCAAATTCCGTTTTATCAAGGTGAAATAGAACAATACAAAAATGCACTGGCAGTTTTAGCCGGAGTTTTGCCCTCTCAGTTGCCATTAGATATTAATAAGCGCTCAAAAATTTTTACAAATAATTATATATACAAAACAGAAGCTTTGTACGATTTGCCGGCGTATGTTGTTCGTTTACGGCCTGATGTTGCCACGGCAGAACAAAATTTGGTAGTGCAAAATGCTTTAATCGGCGCGGCAATCGCGGACTTGTATCCGGATATTAAGGTATCGGCTTTATGGGGTTATGCCGCAACCGGCGGACATTATTTGTTCAATTCAAAAAGTCAAAGTTATGGATACGAACCTCAGGCTGTTTTACCTTTGCTTGATTGGAACCGCTTGCAAAACCAAGTTGAAAAGCAAAAACAAGTTAAAAACGAGGCTTTAGCTCAGTATAAAAAAACAGTTTTATCCGCATTAACAGAATTAAAAAACGCTATGGTTTTGGTAGAAAGTGAATTAAAAAGTAATCAATCGCAAAAAAGAGCGCTCGCTAACACAATAGACGTTGTTAACGCAACAAAAGAGCGCTATCGCAGTGGCTTGATTACTTTTTCTGATGTGTTAACGGCGGAACAAAACAAACTTTCAGCGCAAAACAACGTGCTAACCAGCCAAGCTAAAATTTTTCAAAATTTAGTGGCGTATTACAAAGCTTGTGGTGGAGGTTATTTGCTATAAATATCCTCTAATGGAACACGATCAGTTCCTTTTTGCGGATTATAAACAAATACGTTTGTGACTGTTGGAATATCATATGTTCTATGCCAATAGCCTTTGGCTTCCATGCATAGGCGATAATCTTTAGGATCGGAATCCGCGGAATCTCTGATAGAATTTACTAAAAGCGGAGATGCTCCGCGATAAGGAACATAGCTGGCCCAAATACCTTTAGTTTTATGCCAATCAACAACAATGTTGTAACGATATTCTTCGGAATAGAACCAACTACTAAAATCCGGCCAATGAAACCAGCCTTCGGCTTGTTTTAGGCATTCGGAGTGGTCACGAGAAAATTTGGCAACACCGGTGCGTTCTCTTTCCCAATGATAAATGATTTGTCCTTTTCCACCCCAAGAAGAGCAGGCGCTCAAAAATATAAAAAGTAAATAAAGCAAGTGTTTCATCTTAAAAATCCAAATCCATATAATGTTTTGAAGGATATATTCCTTTAAATCTGTCATTTAAGATATCTTTGAAACTCGGGCGGGATTTTATTTTGGAGTACCATAATTTTGCACTTTTGTAATCTTCCCACGGTACATCTCCAAGATAATCTATGATAGACAACTGGGCGGCGGCGCTAATATCAGCAAGAGAAAAATTATTACCGGCCAAATAATTGTTTCGTTCAACAATCCAATCAATGTATTCCAAATGGAAACGGAGATTATTTATTCCGGCTTTAATTTTTTTAGATTCTGGTGGCTGTTTTAGGGCAAAACGCTTATAGATTTTTTCGCCGGCAATATACTGATAAACTTCACGATTAAATTTATTGTCAAACCAATCAATTAATCTTCGAACTTCGGCGCGTTCTTTGTTATTTCCGTTAATTAATCTGTTTTGAGTGTATGTTTCTTCTAAAAATTCGGTAATAGCATAATTGCCGGAAATTATATTGCCATCATAGATAAAAACAGGCAATTCTCCTGCTGGATTAATTTTCATAATATCTTTGGAAAGCATCCAAGGATTTTCTTCTTTTAAAACAAACAACATTTTCTTTTCTGCCATTAGAATCCTTATTTTTCGGCATTGCGGCAAAACGCTGTTGTGTACCAAAAGAACCATTATAAAACCTCCTTAAATTCCATCTAACACATCATCAATAGATTTTTCTTCAACTTTTTTCTCAATAACTCTTCCGCCTTTTTCGCCAGGAGCATCTGTCACGGGGAGCATATTTTCTTCTGCGGTGGTGATATCTTCTTTTTTAACAAAAGCAGGTGGAAGAATACCTTGATTTTTTGAAATTTCTTCTTCAACTATTCTTAAGATTTCTTTTTTAACATCGTTTCCGAATTTGTCTTTGTTAAACTCATTGTGAAAGGCTTTATTATACAGGGATTGCATTGGTGTTATTTTAGAAAGGGCAATAAAAACCGGAATTTTGAATAAAGGTTTTTTAGAATAGGCTAAATATTGCTCAATACCGTATTTGCTGGCTATAATACGATTATAATATAAACTACCTAAAATATAATCGGCATCTCCCGTAAATAATTGTTCATAAGCGTCGTATGGGCTGTCAACATATTTAATGTTAAGGTCATTGATTTTTCTTAATACAAAATCACTCAGATATTCTGTTTTACTGATAACGCCTTTTAACGTTTTTAAGTCCGCGGTTGTTTTAATTTTTTCTTGGCCGTCCGGCAAGGTGATAATATGAATGGGATTAGAAACAGACGCCGGATAAATTAATTCTAGGCCAGTGAATAGTTTTGTGTTGGAATACGCGCCTATAAACATCTGTGTTTCTCCGCTTCGGACATCTAAAATAATTTTATGAATGTCAGGAATAGTCCAGTCAAAAGAAGATTTGAGCTTAAATCCGTATTGGGTTGCAATATCTTCTAGAGGTTTTAAAAATGCGCTTTTGTAGATAACACTTTTAGGAAGTTGTTCATAATATGAAAAAGGCGGATAATCCGGCAAACCGGTATAAATTAAGTTATTTTTCAAATAACTTTCCTCTTGTACCATATTTTGTGCCATTACATTGTTTATGGTTACAGACAAAATTAACAAACAATAAATAACAAGCTTTTTCATTTTTGCTCCTGCGAGTGTTTCTTTCATACAATAAATAAATTGTGTTAAAAAGTTTTTAACTGATTGCATAAAAAAGATAAATTTGCCACTATCATATAATAAAAAAAGAAAAGTACAAGATGATTAATCAAGATAGTATAAAATTAGATAAAAGTTTATTTTTAGAGCCGGAATTTCATATGACTGCGGTGACCTCTGGTTTGGGAAGTATGGGAAAAACATGGTTTTCAATAACGTTGGCTCATGCTTTGAATATGCTCCACCAAAGTGTTTTGCTGTTTGACGCCAACAATGGCTTGTTAAACACAGATTTTCAACTGGATATTTCATATAAAGGATATTTGAATCAAGTCCTTTCCGGAGAAATAACGCTGAATCAAGCCATAACACCCATAAATAGAAAAAAATTTGATGTTATCAGCGGGCAAGCGGGTAGTGATTTGTTGGAAGGCGTTCCGTTGGGGCGGTTGCAAATATTGAAGGAAGAGCTATCACTTATTGCGCAAAATTATAT